>CAUZJP010000080.1:0-5855 GCA_963580235.1 Candidatus Thalassarchaeaceae archaeon | reverse complement strand
GCGCCACGCCGCCGGATTCGGCAGCCAGATGGCTTTGACCTTGTTCCGCAGAATTGCAACGGACCTCGACAGAATCCACCGTGACCGAGTGGAGACCTGGACCGATGCTCAGGTTGGGGGCAGCACGGAAATCCGTCTGCTCGAGCGAAAGTTGGTCGCTTACATAGCGCCCGACGATTCGCTAATCGGCGGCGTTGTCGGTGACCAGTGGGAAGTTACAGAATCGACCTCAAGGCCGGCAACTGCGCCCAAGTTGGAGGTGAAGTCGGCTCCCACACCAGAACCGACTCCCGAACCCGCTCCTACTCCCGAGCCCGCGGTACCCACTTCCAAACCGGCGCTTCAGGTAAGCGACGGGGATTTGGCGGCTACGGTTATCGAGACGGTCGCTAGGCATACCGGCTACCCGACAGACTTCATCGAACTCGACCAGGACTTGGAGGGTGAGTTGGGAATTGACACGGTGAAGCAGGCAGAGATTATGGCTGACTTGAGAGAGGCCTTCAGCCTACCAGTCGATGAGTCCTTCCAACTGAGGGAGCACCCGACGCTCAACCACATGATTTCCTACATCCAAACGATGAGCGATGGCGAGGCTGCAACCCCCGCCACCCCCTCCGTTCAAACGCCCGAGCCCGCGCCCGCGAGGCAGGAGACCCCCGAGGTGGAGGCTAGCGCAGAGGAGACCCCCGAGGTTGAGGCAGGCGTCATCGCCATTGTCGTACGGCACACGGGCTATCCGGAGGATTTCCTTGAGCTCGACCAGGACTTGGAGGGTGAATTGGGTATTGACACCGTCAAACAGGCGGAGATAATGGCCGACTGCCGAGAGACCTTCGGGCTTCCGGTGGACGAATCCTTCCAACTCCGTGACTACCCGACCCTGAATCACATGATTTCCTACGTCAACTCGATGGGTGGTTCCTCGTCCAGTCCAGGCACTCCTCCCACTCCCGCGCCTACACCTGAGTCGATCTCCGAGGTTGGGCCTGAACCGGAATCTCCCCCTCCTGCTGAACCCGAACCGGTATCTGCTCCCTCCGCCGAACCCGAGGCCTCGAGTGTGCGCCGCTGGCAAGTCGAGGTCGAGGAGGCTGAGAGAGGTCCGAGACAACCGCTGAACTTGGCTGGTTCTCACATCATCGTGACCGACGACTCTTGGGGAGTTGCTGAGGCCCTTTGCAGCCGGCTTGAGGAAGCGGGAATCGAGGCGGTCCGGCTGATGCTCGACCCGAGCGTAGTCACCAAGGTGAAGGTCGAAAACAAGGACGGAGTGGACATCATCCGGATGGATCCGGGCAACGAGGACCATCTCTCACAACTGGAAGAACGGCTCGCTGAGTTCGATATTTCGGGCATCATCCACATCGCACCATGCACACTCGCCGGAATGGCTTGGGCCGAGGTAACCAGCCAACAGCAGACCCAGATGGTCTGCCACGGACTCTTTGGAGTCTTGCGCGCAGTCGATTCCAAGTTGGCGGCGCGGGACGGAGGTCTGGTGTGTTCAGTGTCTGCCCTCGATGGCAGGCATGGCACGGGTGGCCACCGATTCAACCCGCTCGGCGCAGGTGCCCACGGCATAGTCAAGTCGTATGGTCGAGAACAACCTCATCTCCGCATCCGGGCCCTCGATGTGGCTCCTGAACTGCTCGCAGAGCCTGAACTTCTCGCAGATGCGATACTCTCCGAGATTGAACAGCCGGTGCCAAAGGAGGTCGGCCTCGACTCCGATGGCAGGCGTTGGACTCTCTGCATCTACGATGAATCTCTTGAGGGTGAGCGAACACCTCTCGCCTCTGACGACATCTATCTCGTCTCCGGAGGCGGCTCAGGTGTGACCGCATCGTGCATCGTCGGACTGGCCATCGCCAACCGCGACGTTGGTGCCCATTTCGCCCTGCTCGGTAGGACCCGGTTGGATGACTCGTTGGTCAGGCTGGCCGGAGCGAGCGAGGTGGAATTGGAGGAGAGCAAGATGGCGCTCCGCGTCGAGATGCAGAGGAAGAGCGATTCTGGCAAGGTCACCATTGTAGAATGGGAAGAGGCTTGGTCGGTCATGCGGCGCTCAATCGATGTCCATCAGACGGTTGCCATCATCAATTCGACAGGGAACACCGCTTCCTACCACAGGTGTGACGTCACCCGCGGAAAGCAGATTCGCAAGGTTTTGAAGAAGCTGAAAAAGAAGCGTGGGACAATAACTGGAATCGTTCACGGAGCGGGAATCGAGGACTCAAAGCTGGTCGCTGACAAGGGCTGGTCAACTTTTGAGAAAGTGCTCTCGGTCAAGGTGGATGGTTGGCAGGCGATGGTCAACGCGGCGAATGATTACGGCTCCGAACTCCGATTCTGTTGCGCCTTCACCTCCATTGCCGGTCGCTTCGGAAATGCGGGTCAGGTGGACTATGCCGCAGCAAACTCGATTCTCGACGCAGAGATGACGAGAATCGCCCACTCGCCCGGCCGCCAGAGGGCGGTCGCTCTTGCTTGGACGGGCTGGCGCGATGTCGGAATGGCGACGCGGGGCTCGATTGAGGCTGTGTTTGAACAGGCGGGAATCGAAACCGTCCCCGTCGACCTCGGAGTTGAACTGTTCGTGGACGAGGTGATGCGTGGAGGCAAGCGCCGAGTTGTGCTCGCCGGAGCGCTCGGAGTGCTGGATGAGGAGGAGTCGTTGCGCAATCCACCACAGCGGCTGGCTGCAGATGTCGCTTTGTTGATCGAGGAGCCCAACCGCTTCCCGTTCGTAGATCGAATCACCAGTCACGAGCCTTACGAAGAGTTGAGTTTCGAGTGTACACTCGACATCGGCAGGTTCCCATTCCTTGAGGACCACGCAATCGAGGAGGTTCCCTATCATCCCGGTGTGATGGCGATGGAGATGTTCGCCGAGGCAGCACAACTGCTCTGGCCACCCTGCACAGTCATCGGGTTCGAGGGGGTCGAGTTCGGCCTCCCTGTCAAGTTGATGCGAGATGAGCAGAAGGTTCGGGTGCGAGCCGAGTTTGAGCGGCAGGACGATGCCAGCATTTGGGTTCGGTGCTCGCTTGAGTCCGATTTGGTCAACAAGGCCGGCGAGGTGTTCGGCGAACCTCGTCTTCACCACCAGGGAACAGTCCGGCTTCTCAAGCAAGGCGCTGACCGCGGGCTGCGTCGGCTACCGCCGATCGGTGCGCCGTACAGCGGCGGTCTGTCGTACCAACCCTCGTTCATCTACAAGCGATTCTTCCATGGCCCCCGATTCCAATCGCACGGCGGAATATCTCGTGGATGCCGGATGGATGACTCGCTTGGTGCGGATGGAATTGCTTTGATGAGGCATCAACTGCCAAATCCTGAGCAGTTCGATGATGAGCCAGTCGAACTTGAGGCGATGCCGATGTTGATTGAAGCGTGCTTTCAAAATGCTGGCATGGTGGCGATGGAAGTCGACCGTCTTGAATCACTTCCCGTTGGGATTGAACAGGTCGAACTGATTCACCTGCCGAGTGGGGATGACACTCTTCGGATGCGCTCTGTGAGGCAGGGCTCCGAGGAGGACGGAATCACCGTTCACGACTGTATCGTAGTCGATGGTTCTGGAAGACCGGTAATCGCCCTGAACGGACTCAGACTGAAGGGGATGGCGACGATAGACGAGGGCAAAGGGTTCGTCTTGAATCGCAATTGAAAAATCAATTTATCAATTGAGGATTAACAATGTGGAAACCCGATGGAAAGCCGATTGCGCTCGACCTACCCGAGGGGGCTCCCGAGGGCACGGTCGGCGCCTGGATTCGGGTCCGTCTCACCGACCCGCGTGATTCGGTCCCAGATGTCAGCAATCTTCGATTCGTCAATCCCCTTGAGGCGTCAAAGTTCGCAATGGCGAAGCGGGCGGAGGAACACGCTTCCGCTCGCTGGCTCGTCGAACACCTCCTGCTGAAAAGTGGCCGTGACCCCACACTCTACAACATCGAGCGTGATGATCACCGTCGCCCTCGACTGGTCGGCCCCTATGCCCCATCCCTGTCAATCACCCACAGCGGCGGAGTCGCGGCAGTCGTCCTCGGTCCGGAGGGGGCGGACATCGGCCTAGACCTTGAGCCGGTGATGGCGCGACCGAGAAACCTCCTTTGGCTGATGGCCTCGGGCAAGGAGCGACAGGAGTTGGACTCTCTCTACGACTTGGACGAGACGCTCGCCTCCGAGCGCACCACCGATGTCTGGGTTGCGAAGGAGGCGGTTCAGAAGGCGGCGGGCCTCGGAATGGGACTTCCTCCACAGTCGTTCGAGGTCGATGGCCGCAGTCTCGTCGAAGTCGACCATCAGAGCGCGCGACACCTATACGAACTACATCGCTGGAAGTCGGTTCTCAACGGCCGCCTGACTTCGTTGGCAATCGCTGAAAAGAAGAGCGCCGATTGAATGAACATAATTCTCCGGGCACACCCCACCCTATGCTCGGGGCCTAAGTGAAGCGGTAATTTCTGCTTGGTTAAGCAGAAGTAGAATCTCTCCATCCGGATGATATGAATGAAAAGAAGGAAGCCTACATCCGGGTTGCTATTGCGATGGCCAAATCAGGATCAGAAGATTTGCAAGAAACATCTGATAAATCGGCATATTTTCTTCGAGGCATCATTGACTGGGCCGAGGATGGAGGTAAGGCAAATCTCACACATAAGAGGGCGCCTTTAACATACAGATACAGTGTCAAAGCAGCATCCTTGAAACACGAAAAATCTGCATATATAGATAGGAATAAGAAAGATGCAGACGAAGAAAAGAGGCAGAGAATACGAGAATCGAAATTACATGCAGAGCATGTTATTCCAAATGGTATTGTATTCAGGAAATTCGTTGAAATGGTTAAGCAAGGATGTTCAGATGATGAATTGGCAAAATTCCTGCGAGAAAATTGTGAAGTGATCATTATCACCAAAAGTGAGCAGAAATTTCTTGATGGTAAGAACCACTGTAATTTGAAGGATGAAATGCCTGATGATTGGTCTTGGGGCGATTCTCGTTATGCTCGACTTGATGTGGCTGGAATAGAAATTGAGCAATAATCTCCGGAGATAGGCCACGGTGTGCCCAGCCAGTGAGGGACTCAGTCGGAGAGTTCAGCCTCGAGCGGCTTCTCGCCGCTGGCATCGATACGCTTAGCGAGCAGGTAGGTGAAGATGATGGCGAGAATCCACAGCGGTACATTTGCTCGATAGAACATCTCGTATGCGACGATGTCCGTCTGGCCTCCGGTGATGAGATATCCTAGCACGAAGAAACCCGCAAGGATGCCGATGGACTGTCCGATGAATGCCACCATGCTCGCCATTCCAATCCCTCGATTCCGCTCTTCCTCAGTGGTGAACTTCGCCATCAGGGCGTCGTTTGAGACGAGCAACATCGGGTAGATCGGCACCACGAAGATGAGCACCGCAAGCATCGGGGGCAGCCCAATCGAGAAGATGGACCAGAGCGTGCCGTAGGCAGCCGCAGACCAGAGAAGGACAGTTTGGGGTCCACGGTCGTCACAGACTCTGCCAATCACCGCGTAGAGAATCAGAACGGCGATGACAGCCCACGCCTCCAACAGTCCGGTGAAGTCGACGTCGAATCCGACCACTTCGAGATAGCGGAGCGCGGTCAACACAACCGCCCCGCGTGGAATCGCCACAAGGAGGACTCCCAAGAGGCATAGCAGCGCCCACTTGCTCTTGAACCGGAAGATTCCGAGTATCATGCCCAACTTTTCATTCATGGTCACCTTCACCGGTTCAGGCTTCTTCTCAGCCCTCAACATCCAGACAGGCCACGAAAACTCATCCCCTTCGAATCGGTTCACCATCCAGGCTCCGAAGAAGAGTGCG
>CAUZJP010000079.1:0-5911 GCA_963580235.1 Candidatus Thalassarchaeaceae archaeon | reverse complement strand
TCCTCTCTACGGGCGATGAGCATCGACTTCTGATTGACCTGTCTGGCCGAAGCGACGGTCTCGGTCTCGATCTGTGCACACTCTCGCTCAGCCTTGGCAACGAGGTCGCCTCGTAGCGACTTGACCTCATCCTTGGCTTCGTCGACAATGGTCTTGGCTTCCGCCTTGGCTGCGTCGGTGATACCCTTCGCCTCCTTCTTCGCCGCAGTGGCGATCTCGCTGGCCAACGCTTCTAGCGTCATATCGGTTCATCCTCCTATGTTCAATCATCTCCAACGGATGCTCACAATAGGAACATCGCGATGAATCCGAACATCAAGATGGTCTCGGGCAGCACGGTGAACATCAGGGCGAGCCCCAACTTCGAGCTGTCTTCTGCGATCATGCCGACCGCTGCTGCTCCAATTTGCCCCTGCCCAAGGCCGGTTCCAATTCCACAGCCAGCCAGTGCGATTCCTGCACCTAGCTTAGCCGCGTCAAAGTTCTGTCCGCTCGCATCTCCATCTTGTGCACTTGCGACGCCCATGAATAGGGCTGCACCGCTCAATACGAGCGATGCGCGCAATGCAATCTTATTCAAAATCTTCATGTTTTTTTCCTCCATTTTTTTTTCCATGCTATGCATAGGAATCTGATAACTGATTACTCGACCTCCACGGATCGGGGGGTGAATCCGAAAGGCTCGAACGCCTCTCCCACCGCCTCGTAGAATTGTTTCATCCACTCGACTAGGTGCAGTCGAGCAGTGTGGATGTTGGGACTTGCCAGACCAAGGCCCCAAGCGAAGAACTGCAGGCCAATCCATGCGAGGGCCAATGTCACCACCATGTAGACGCCTCCGACCTGAATGAGGCCGACCAACCAAGAGGCGAGTTCAGCGAATCTGATCTGGGTGGCTATGGAGATGTCTGCCCTGTCGAGGGAAGCTAGCACGAACGCCAGCGCGGGCACGATGGCGAATGGAGAGAGCACAATGAGGACTGTCACCGCATCGACATTGAGTAGGACCATTCCGATTACACCGCTCAGAGTCATGCCATGCAGCAAGCCGAACCGGCTAGCCTCTGCAGGCAGACGCTTTGAGAACAACTTGATTGCAATCGCTGCCAGCACCGGTGCGACCGCCAAGAACAGCAGCAGCCCGGCGATGCCAGCATCTCCCAAGCCGGCCACCGCGTCAAGCATTCCAGCGCCTTCGACATGGTGAGCAGGGTCCGGGCTCTTGCCGTAGAGCATGTTGTTACCGATCTCGGCAATCTTCACTCCTGCCATGCCCACAGCGAACAATCGCACATAGGATATGACGGTCGGCATCATGCCAATCGCCTCGATGGGGCCTAGAAGAGCACCGATAATGAGGGGGAGTCCGTGATACTTCCAACTCGCGTAAATGAGCATCAGCATACCGACCAGAGCGAGGGCTCCGCCGGTGTTCTGCATGCTTGTGAGGAAGTCTATGTAACCAGCATCCGTATGCCCACCACCAAGCGTCAGGAAGCCATATCCAAACATGAATCCACCCACTAGGATGATGATCCAAGAGCCTCGGTCGAACAGCGCCACTATCGGGCCGGTGTTGCCGTGGGCGTCTCCGTGCAACCAGATGTCACGGAAGCCTATGAAAAGTCCGAGCAGGACATGCACGACACCCATGTAGATTGTCAGTAGAATCAGATTCTCGAGATTGCCCCCAACGCTGATGGGCACCACCCTGTGGAAGGGGAAGGCGATTTCAACGCCGAAGGGTAGCCCGTGCGCCACGCCGGCGAAGGAGAATATCGTCAACTCGGCGGTCGACCAGTGGAGCGCCCCTGCATCAGGGTAGAAGTTGGCGAAGAAGGTCGCCCAGCCCGGTGCGTGTGAGGCCTCCCAACTCCAAATCCCGTGCATGTCGTGACAGGCGTGGGCTGAGAAGGCACCTGCGACCTTTGCTCCGAGGGAATCCACACAGGATCCGTGCGGCAATATCTCGTAGCCGGCGAACTCGCCGAAGATGTAGCCGAATACCACAGTGGCGAAGCCGATGTAGGCGATGAACTTGGAGGCGAGCATGCCGGTCTCGCTGTGTCCAATCTTCTTGTAGAGAAAGTAGGCGAATCCCATGGTGGCTACACCGTAGACGATGTCGCCGAGAATGAGTCCGAAGAAGAGTGGGTAGGTGAAGAACATGAAGAGGGTCGGGTCGACCTTTCCGTAGCGGGGCCTGCCCATCAGGTCCGTCAGCAGCTCCATCGGCTTGCTCTTGTTGCGGTCGGCGAACTTGATCGGAGGAAGTTGGAGTTCGGGTCCGTGGTGGCCATGTCCACCGCCACCAGGTGTCACCTTGAACGGCTCGATGTCGATGACTTGGCAGGTCTCAGATAGTGCCGCACTAACCTCACCTGAGCGAGATGTCGCAATCCAACCGTCAATCACGAAGGCGTGACCACTGACTGCGACCCTGATTGGGCCAAGCGCCAAGGCCATGTCTCGCTCCAGAAGCTCGATTCCACCCAGCAAGGTGGCTCCATTTGCATCAGCCCAGCCATTCAATTCCCTCTCCAGAACTAACTTCTGCGCCTGCAACTCCACCTGCAGGACGCTGAGTTCCTCCAATCGAGCATCGATTGGACCCTCGCCCTCCGGCACGGTGGTGAGGGCAAATCCGGCCTCCTCCAATTCGGCTTGGACATATTTGGATGAGTCGTTCTCGCAGAACACGGCAGCCACGGTGGGCTTCACGCCCTCGACGATTGCGACGCCGTCTGGAGCTGAGGAACTGGCCCGGTCGGCGTCCTTGACGGTTCCGACGAAGACGGTGAGTGACTCGTAGCCCGAAAGAAGGTCTAGGTCGAGTCCGAGAGGCTGTAGAACCTGTAATGAGGCACATTCCCCCTCGATGCTGGAGAGTTCTCCGGTGATGGTGTCGATGCGCTCTGTGTGTCCGAGCATCAGCTCGATCAGTGAAGGTAGTTCTCCGACCAACTTGTTGCGAATCGGCTCTGGCTCGAGCAGTATCTTCGGAGAGACCAGTTCGAGTTGAGACGAGGCGCTGCGGTAGCGGTTGAGGTCACGGCCTATCTCCTCGGATTCCTCCATCGGACTGCCGAGGTCGAAACCCTCCTCGTCGCCTGGATAGTCGAGCATGTGGACAGCCTTCAAATCAGCGAGAACGCCGACCGCTTCGTCGACTTTGGAGAGCGTACCAGCAGCAGTTAGACGGGACATCGCTTGCGTGGTCAGACGGCCCATTCAATCAACTCCGTTACCACAATCAAACCGCTTCAACATCTACTCGGCGAGAAAGGTGTCAAGCACTGAATCAACCGCTGATGAACGGTTCTTCTCGCCCTCTGAGCGAATCGTTGCCAGAGCCTCGTCGCCGCCACTTCGGACCGTGACTGCAGCCTTGTTGGCAGCGGCCCTCGCAGCATCGATCATCGTCTGCGCTTCGACCTCTGCCTCTCGCACCCCGGCGGCGACGATGTCAGCAGATTCTCCGCGAGCCTTGCTGGTGATGTTCGAGGCGTCAGAACGAGCCTTCTCCAACTTGGCGTTGGCCTTCTTTTCGGCCTCCTTGATTGCCTTCAGAACTTCATCCCTAGCCATGTTGTTCACCCTTAGGTGAACCGCCGAATTGAATACGGTATATGAGACTAACCAATCGGTCTGCACAACCCCTCCGACGCGTTCAAACGAGGGCCGATATGAGACCTTTCTGGGGAGCCGGTTGGACAGCGAGCGAATCGGGACCGAGGATTGGTCCGAGTTGCAACGAAACCTTGAGGCTACCATCCCCGTCTACGACCGAATAAATCGCTGGGCGACCCTCGGCCAAGACCAACGCTGGCGCAAGGGAATACGCACCCTCATACCGCCGGGCAGTTCGGTCCTCGAAATCGGCTGTGGGCCAGGGACCTTCGCCGAGCGTATCGAGGGCTGTGAAGTCACCTGCCTAGATCCGATTCCAGCGATGCTAGATGTCGCACGCTCGAGAGTGGGCTCTGCGCGCGAGGCTCGAGGGGAGTCACTGGCCAACTTTGTGGAGGGGACGGCGGAGTCGATTCCCCTTCCCGACGGCGAGTTCGATGTGGTCTGCTGCTTCTTCTCCTTCCGTGACTTCCATGACAAGCGAAAGGGGTTGCAGGAGATTCTCCGAGTTCTCAAACCGGGTGGGCGACTGCTCATCTGTGACGCCGGCAAGGCGAACTTCCTGCACGGCTGGCTCGGCTGGCTCTGGATGAAGGTGTGGATTGGCAGCTACGCTCGGGTCGTGTGCAAACAGAAGGAGCACCCATGGAAGTGGTTGACCAAGACCTATGTCCACTTCGGGACCACCAAATCCTACAAGCGGATGATGCGCGATGTAGGCTTCACCGAAGTCAAGGGACGGCTCCTGTTCCCCGGTATGGCCTGCCGCTTCATCGCCGACAAGCCCTAGCCTCAGACGGCTCTAGGGTGGCCTATTGGGACCACTCGGAAGATTCGCTTGGTCGGTAGTTTAAGCCGCGTGTACTCCGTGGCTGCACAAACTCCCAAAAACCCACCTTTTGCGGTGTCGATGATTTCATCCCGATGGAGGGTGACTATGTGGGAAACCACCAACTTGCCAGTCGGGTCTGGGTCATATGGAGGATTTGACGAATAGAAGCTGACGAGAAACAGGTCATCCATCTCGACCAACTCGTCGATGTAGTACTCCAACCTTCTGAGGTCGGTGTTGCAGTAGGCGAGTTGCATTCCAAAAGGCTCCAACGCCTTCGACCAACTGTGCGGCGACTGGGTGTTGACCGACTCCATGAAATGCTCTGGGCCGACATCCGCGCCGCTCGCCCGCGCCAATTGGGACAATGTGGTAAGAACACAGGTAGGGCCGCTCTGAGTCTGATGCTGAATGTCCAAATCTCGGAAGAACGGAGCCTCAGGCTCGTGAACTTCATCTCGCTCCCAAAGCGGCGCGTTTGGACTCGGCCTCCAACCATTTACAATTTTACTAACAGCGCTTTCAGTCATCATTTAGCATCACCGACTCTTACGAATCAAAAGTGACAGTAATATCGACACTATATGAGTGATTTATCTCAAATGATGATGAGAGGTCTGCGGCAGTCCACGGCGCGGCGCAGCCCATTGGTTCCAAGAATTCTCATCGCTGTCTCGGTCATGAGGTCGTTACGGCAGAAAGCCCAGAAGAGATTCTTAGAGCGGGTGCTGATTCTCAGCGGCTTGGCCATCGTCACATTTAGAGCGCGGTCGTAACCGGCGAGGGAAGCCCCAGAGTTGAGGTTGGAGAGGATGGCGTCCCCAGCCAGCTTTCCCGAAATTATCGCCTGGCCGATTCCCCCGCCGTTGGAGGGCATGACCAGTCCGGCCGCATCCCCCACACCGAGGACATTGTCATTGACCGCCGACTTGACCTTACCACCGAGTGGAATCCAGCCGCCACCGTAGGAGTGAATGGTCACACCGAGGTCGTCGCAGAACTGATCGAGCCACTGTTTCAGCGGTCTGTCGATGTACTTGTGACGAATTCCGATGCCGACATTTGCGATTTCTCCCTTAGGGATAATCCACGCATAGCCGCCGGGCGCGACGCTGCCCATGAAGATGTCAAACGAGTCTGTCTGATGCCCGCTCACTTGACAGTAGATGGTCGGAAGTTGCACCCCCGGTCTCTCACCCTTCCCACGCAGGCGGGAAACATGGGCCAAGGCGCCTGATGCATCGATGACGTAGTCTGCCGTGTAGGAACCGTTGTTTGTTCGGTAGACCTCTCTATTCAACTTCGGTTGTCTCTGGACCTTGCGCAGTTCCGTCCCGGTTCGAATCTCTGCGCCAGCCCTCTGGGCACGGTCACCGAGGTGGCCGTCGAATTGCAGGCGATGTGCGCCGTAGCAGTCGAGTTCGAAGCCGTACTCTCTCATCGACGGCG
>CAUZJP010000078.1:0-5913 GCA_963580235.1 Candidatus Thalassarchaeaceae archaeon | reverse complement strand
ACGGCCTCCCTGCGGTCCTCGATGGTCAGAAGCCGAGAGTGCGGTATCGAACCGGTCGCTTCTAGGTGGCTGGCGATGCTTTCGGTCAGTGTTCCGAGGGAGGTGTCACTCAGAGGATAGTCGGCTACTTCGAGGGGCGGTGGAAGTTTAGCCAACCACGCTTCGGTGACCAAATCGAATTGCGTCTCATCCGCGGGCGGCAGAAACCACTCGTTTTCGCGGGCGATGGCGAGTCTCAGTCCACCCACTTCCCGAGCAACTCCGGCAGGTACCGGGGGAAGTTCACCCATCCATTCCGGGGCGGAGCCCTGTTCGGTCACCGGGGCGACCAGCAACTCACTCCTGTCGGGGTCTGCCTCGACCACTACCCAGGTTCGGCCGGCCATCACGAAGCGGCCGGGAGCCCCATCCTCGGAGCCTCCGGCGTTGTCTAGTGAGAGCACGAAGGTCTCGTCGAGGTTGCCGATGATTCGGCGTGTTACAGCGTCCCTCACCGAGTAGCGAGTCTCGTCTGCAATCATGCTCAGATGTTCAATCATGTAGGTACGGGCGCGGCCGCCGGGGCTGAACCATCCAGCCTTCAGGTGTTCTGGCAGTCCAGCCTTCAGTGCACCACTCCAACGCTTCTTCTCCGCCTTGCTGGCCAACTCCAACTCCTCCAGTTTAGGTCGCTTCTCGGGTAGGGCAGGGGTGCCCACTCCAATCTGTTCCCAGAGTACGGGAGGCCATTTTAGGGGGTCTGATTCAGTTGGTTTTTCGATCAGTTTCAGAAGGTAGCGGTCGGAGAGGATTTGGAGGATGTCCATGACTTCCCTGTCATCGAGTTCGTCGAACAGCCGGACTCTCTGGAGGAGTTCTGCCGCTGCGTTGAGAGGAACAATCCTCTCCGCGAGGGCGGTCAGCACCAGTTGGTTGGCGGCGACCGAGCGGGGCATTGTTCTCCACTCGACAGGTTCGAGTTCCGTGTTCATCGCTCTGCGGGCGATGACCGCGGCCTCGCTGACATCGTCAGTCTCCCAACAGAGGAGCATCCCGCGGCTGGTACCACCGAGAACATGCTCGGCGCGGCCGACCCGCTGCAGCATTCTGTCCACGGCTCGCGGGCTGCGCAACTGGTGGACCTGTTTGATGGAGCCGACATCGATACCGAGTTCAAGACTGCTGGTGCATACTAGACCGTGCAAATCCCCCGCCTGTAGGGCTTCCTCCATCTCTCGTCTGGTGTCGGCGGCGAGTGAGCCGTGATGGACTCCGATGCGAAGGTCTTCATCGAGGGTTGCGATTCGCTGCGACACCGTCTCTGCTGCGTTCCTTGAGTTGACGAAGATGAGGCAGGGTGCTGTTTCTCTCACCTTGGCTGTGAGCCGGCGGAGGGCGGCGAGGCCACGTGGCTTCACCCGAAGTTCCAGTGAGAGGGCTCTATCTTCTGCAGTGGTCGGTTCTGTCACCACCTCAAGGTCAATCGGGCGGGGCGCTGCTGCCACGCAGGCGCGTGCGGTGGGTGAGAGCCAGAGGGCCATTTCATCGGGATTTCCGACCGTTGCTGAGAGCCCGATTCGCTGGACACGCCTGCCGCACAACTCGTCGATTCGCTCGAGCGCCACCAAGAGTTGTGAGCCTCGCTCTGACGCTGCGAGGTCGTGGACTTCGTCTATGATTACCGCCTGCAGGTTGGCCAGCCCTTCGCGGAGCCGGCTTCCGAGCAGCAGAAGTTGGCAGGTCTCGGGTGTGGTGACCAGAAGGTGAGGAGGATTCCTCGATTGTCGAGTGCGAGCTGACTGCGGGGTGTCACCGTGTCTCACATCGGTGCGAAGTCCAGCGGCGTTACCCAACTCTGAGAGTCGCCGCTCGACATCCCGATTGAGGGCTCGCAGCGGAGTGATGTAGAGTATGCAGAGCGGAGTCCAATCCTGTTCAACCGCGTTTGAGAGAAGCGGCAGCGCCACCGCTTCGGTCTTGCCGCTACCGGTAGGGGCGACCAACAGCATGTCGTGGCCCTGTTGGAGGTCGGAGTGCGAAGCCGCCTGAATCGGAGTGGGTGTCCATCCTCGAGAGTCGGTGAGGTTCCGGAGAGCCGGAGTCAGATGGCCGAATCCGGGAGCCGAGTCCTCATCCTTGCCCAAGTGCCCCTCTCCAACAGCCGATGCGAATCGCCGGCGCTGAAAAGCCCGCCGGCTCCTAGCGGCGCCCCAATTTACCTAACTCACACCAAGGCTCCGAGGTTCACAGCGACTGGGTGGCAAGGGGTCATTCGTCGTTGTAGTCATCATCCTCGTCGTCGTCGTCGTAATCGTCGTCGTAATCCTCGTCATCCTCGAACAGCAGGTCATCCTCGAACAGCTCCGAGCGTCCGGTCAAGGCACCCTTCATGCTGACGAATGCGACAATCGGTAGCACGAGCATTGCGATGATGATTCCAATCACCGCGAGCATGTTCTGGCGGGCGTTCTCAACCCATCCCATGCCCCACATGTACTCGACGGAGATTCCCACCGAGGCGCTGTTGTCAGTCTCATCAACTTCGGTAATGTCGTTGTTGGCATCGACCACCACCCGAACTCTGTCGACTCCCTCGACAGCCTCCCAAGTGGCCGAGATTGGAATAGATTCGTCACTGATTCCGTTGAGGACCTGTGTTGCGAACGGCTCCTCTGAATCGCCGGAGTAGAAGGCGACCTCAAAGGTAGTTGATGTGTCACCACCGAGGTTCGCTATCCAAGCGATCACTTCGACTGACGCTCCCTCAGCGACCCGTTCCTTGTCAGCCGAGATGCGCTCAATCGTCAGTTGGGCACCGAGTGCTCCAAACTTGACCCACTGCAATTCGTTGTCATCGTCGAGCGCCACAGGCTCCCTAACCGGGTCACTCTTCGAGTTGCCCTCGGTTGCCAGCGGGTTGCCCGCAGCATCCCACCCCTCAATCCAGAAGCCGACGACATAGTCCTGCAGTGGTGGGTTCAAGCCGTCACCAATCAGGTCGACGGTTCCTGTCCAAGTGATGGCGTGTCCCTCTTGCAGCATGCCGAGTTCCTCCGAACCTGATGCGATCTGTCTCTGATTCTCGTCACGCATCAGCCAGTGCACCCATTGTGGACTGCCCGACAGGTCAGCATCCTCTGAGCCGATGAACTTGACTGGGACAGCGGTGAGTGTGCTCTGGTTCGCGATGTCGATGATGTCGATTGGTGCAAGCCGTTCAAGCACTCTGGGTGGTGCGTGGTCGACATGCACCTGCAAGGTGGTCGACACGGTGTTCATCGTCATGTCCTCGCCTCTACCGGGAATGTTTCTGATACCGGCGAGGAAGGTGCGCGTCTCGCTAGAAGCGAGTGCCGGTGCAGCGTCGAGCGGCACCTCGATGCTGAATCCTCCATCTTCAGTGAGACTGCCGTCTGACCAGTATTGAACTCCATCAAACACCTCGATGGTGATGCCGAGGTTGCGAGGCGCTGGCACATCCGAACCCTCGTAGACAATCCTGCCCGACCAGCGCAGTCGGTCGGTGGGAACTACTCTGCTTCCATCGAATACAGGCCCGGTCCGAGGCACCTGAACATCATTGACGACATAGGTGCCAGCATCGAGAACGAGGTCATTCTCGACACGGAATGTGTGCTGGGTGAAAATCCTCCGAGTGATGTCGGGAGAACCCAGTTGCTTGTACTCAAGAGCCACATCACCAAGGTCAGCGTCGGGCCAATCCCAGGAGAACTTGAAGCCGAAGGTGACCATTATCCACGGCAGGCCCGTTTCGTTGGTAGAGACGGATGCACCGCAGGTGGAGTCATCTTCGTCGTTGCAGGCAGAGTCGATGACGAGGTACGCATCATCAGTCCAGAAGGTGTTGTTCTGTCCGCTGTAGGATAACTTCTGCTGGTCTCGCTCGGGGTCTGGTCCCTCAAAGTCGAAGATGAGTGAGATGTCCTCGAAGTCGATCAGACCATTCGCGTCCACCAACCCGAGGGTCAGGTATTGCGTGGTTCCGGCGAAGGCCCGTTCCCCATCATCGTGTCCAGACCAATGCAGTCCGGTGAAGACCGCATCCATGTCCACACGGGAGCGGTAGGTGACGAGGTCATACTCGAACCCGGGCCCATCATTTCTGTCGAGCGCGTTGCCCGCTGGGTCGGTTCCGGTGACATAGTAGGATACTCGGGCCATGTTCGGATTTCCGGTATCGTCAATCGTCGCGAAGAACAACTTGTCATCATCAAGAGTCGCATTGACCATCGTCTGATTCATGTATTCTGAAGCATCAGGGTAGCCGTTCCGGTTACTGTCGTGGTCCGCCTCAACCCAATAGTGCAGGGTCAGTTCTTCCGGGCTTCCCACGGGGTCGAGGATTCTGATTCGAATCTGCTTGTTCCACTCGCCCGCTTCGTAGGCGTTGTCGGCAGGCAGTGCGCTGATTAGCTCTGGCGGGCTTGCATCGATTCGGATGATTCGCTGCCAACTCGAGTTGATTGGGAGGACCTTGAGAGGGTCGCGTGGGTTGTCAATCTGTACCTCGTAGAAGACCCCATCAGGTCTGTCGATCGAGTCCATCGGCACGGAGATGAAGAACTCTCCATACGCATTGGAGCGGTCCTTGGCTTGACTGAAATCGCCTTCTGGAGTCCGCTTGATGACCTCTACGTCAAAGGTCGAGTCGAGTGGCGCATCCTCTGTGCCGGCGTACCAAACCGCACCTTGGAAGTGGAGGGTCTCTCCCGCTGCCACCCAGTCGTAATTCTGCACATCCTCACTCAACACAAAGCCGTCGTTGTCTCGCACCTTCATCCATCCTAGTCCGTAGGACTGGTTGACCAAGATTCCAGCAGGTCCGGTGCTCAGGGTCATCGGTGAGTAGCCGGTGTCGTCTGTGCAGGAGACGCGGAATCCGACATTGTTCTGCTCCGGGAATTCGGAGGTCACCGAGAAGGCCCAATGAATCTCAAGGATGCCGTTGCTGTTGTTGGCCCAAGTGGAGGCAGCATTCGGTGTGATCCAATCATCGGGGTCATCGTCGACAAGAGTCCCATCATTCAGCCAGGTGAGGCTGGGTGCACCCGAGGAGGGTTGAGCGATGAAAGTCAACTGCGCCTGAGATATTTCGATGGCATTCTCTCCGATGACATGTCGGGTAACGACTTCGTAGGTGTCAATTGTCTCATGGAGGACGATGCCCTCATCCCAACTGATGTCCAGATTAACAGTCTGCATCGTGTAGGTGATGCTGAAAGAGTCGATGGTCACCGTTCCCGCAGCATCTGAGGAGATGTGTATTGGAATCATGATGGTTCCACTCCCCTGCGCTGGAATCAGTAAATTGAAGGCGGTGACGAGAGAATTGCCGGAGGCTGTCGTTGAGCCGAGCAGCGAGTTTGTATGGGTCCATTCATTGCTGCCGTCTCCACCGATGTCCAACTTGACTTGCTTTGGAGCGTTGGAGTAGATGGCGACGTTGAAATCCGTCAGAACGGGACTGTAGGCGTTGGACCCGCCGGCGTACAGATAGAAGCAGAGCGTGAGATAGGAGATAGACGACGGGAAGGAGATGGTATGACCGGGATAATTTACGGTGTAGGTGGTGCTACTGCACGATGTCGTGCCGGTCACCCACTTGACCACCATGGAGGAGCCACCCGCCGTGCTGGCGTTCCACCATACCGTGGCGGCCACAGGAGCGACAGAGCCGCCGAAGTAGGAATACAGCCGCATGTATCCATTGCTGACATACGATCCCCGATAGAGTAGGGAAACGGTGTCTATGATGGGGGTGTTGGAACTGTTGGTACTGTTGAGGTATGCGCGCCAGCCCAGTTGTGAGCCGGCGTTCGCGAATGTGATCTTGGTGCCCAGTTGAGCCCGCTTCCAGATGAGGCCACCGTCGTTGGTTGCTTCAAATTCGACGCTGGTGCCGCTGGGCTTCCA
>CAUZJP010000077.1:0-6015 GCA_963580235.1 Candidatus Thalassarchaeaceae archaeon | reverse complement strand
GGCTATAGTCGGTGAGTTGGATGCGCAGTTGGAGGGTCACGAGTTGATCAAGGCGAAACTCAACCGAGGACTCGCTGAGAACTCCGAAGAGAGAGCTGCGGTTTGGGCTGCGCTCTCTGAAGGAACCAATTCAACGGTGGTCCACTCGCGGGGTAATGTAGCGGTGTTCTATCGCTAATGAGCTCCAGTCCTTTGGCCTACCTCACTCGGCGTTTTTCTCATCAACAATGGAGCCTTACCTCTTGACAGCACCATCTTGAGCGGTGAATTCCCCTCCTACCGTCAGCCGGCTATTTTGGCCCAACTGGTTGCGTCAAGTTGAACAGCCGGTAAAAGTTCGGAGAATGCATGACCGCCATCCCGCCCACTTGGCTCGCCGGTCTGCTCGGCTCGCTCATCCTCGCTCTGTTGGTCGCTCTCGGGCTTCGCTGGGTTCGCCTCCCTTACACCATCGCACTGGTTCTCGTGGGGTTGGTACTCGGGTGGCTCGGCGGTGCTCTGCTGACTGATATGGAGTTGGGCGGCGGCTTACTCTCTGCGGAATTGATTCTGTTCGTGTTGCTCCCACCACTACTCTTCGAGGGTTCCGCCGGGATGCACATCGACCGGTTGAGAGCCAATTGGAGGCCGATTGCGTTACTGGCGATTCCCGGCGTGTTGTTGAACACACTCATCATCGGGTTAATCCTCTGGCGGTTGGTTTGGTGGGGTGAGGAAAACGGCCTTTTGTACGGCATGTTACTCGGCTCGATTCTTGCTGCGACCGACCCGGTGAGTGTGCTTGCGTTGGTTCGTACTTTGGGCGCTCCGAAGCGGCTTTCCGTGCTGATTGAAGGTGAGTCGCTGTTCAACGATGGTACTGCGGTCGTCGTCTTCAACATCCTTCTAGTAGCAGTCTTGACGATGATTGCAGGTGGCCAGTTGACGGCAGGAGAATTGGTCACAGAAGCGGTCGCCTCATTCCTGAAGGTGGTGTTAATCGGGGTCATCGTCGGCGTCGTGCTCGGTATGGTGTCCAATGCACTTCTAGCATCCACCGAAGATCATCTCGTAGAAATCGCCCTCACGGTGGCACTCGCCTTCGGCTCATTCCTGTTCGCCGAGATGGTGCAGGGTTCTGGCGTGATTGCGGTGGTGGTGGCGGGTCTCTTGGTGGGTAACCATGGTGTGCCGCGGGGGATGAGCGCGACCGCAAGGATTGGATTACACCACTTTTGGGAGGTCGTAGCCTTCCTCATCAACAGCGTGTTGTTCCTCCTGATTGGCTACGAACTGCAGAATGTCTTGTCGCCATCCTCCAACACCCTCTATCTCGCTATGGTCGGCATCGGAGCGGCGCTGTTCGCCCGTCTAGTCATATTCCCGTTGACCTCTTTTTCGAACATGTTTCAGGAGAATCCGATTTCACCTCGCTGGCAGATTGCAATCTTTTGGGGTGGGCTTAGGGGAAGCATTCCAATCGCTCTGATTCTGCTTCTTTCACACATCGTGCACGACGGTGCGACCCTCTCCGGATTTGAGGGCAAGGTGTACCTCTCCGAATCAGTCTACGAAGTGATGTTGATAGTCACCTTCGCAGTGGTTCTCTGGACTCTCGTCGTTCAAGGTCTGACGATGCGACCCCTTCTCAAAAAGTTGGGCATCAGTGGAGTCCTCTCAGAATCTGAATTCGAATACGAGGTCGCATTGGCGGAATCCATCGGCAGCCGCGCAGCCCTCCGCCGCCTCTCAGAGATGCGCCTTCAAGGCCTCATCTCAGAGGATGACCAGGAGCAGTTGGGGGAATCGTTCCGCACCCAGCACGCAGATGCTGAGAGGAGAATCGCCGAACTCGCCACCTCCAGTCTGGTCCATTCGAGTCGAGTTGAGACCGCCCGCCGGGAATTGCTTCTCGCCCAGTCCGAAGTTCTGCGTGATGAAGAGCGCCGGGGGACACTCTCGGCGAGTGTCGCAGCTAAGGCATTGAAGAGGTTAGATGAAGCTCTCTCGCAGTCAGAATACGCTAGGGAGAGCATCGAAGCCGCATCGAAGTCCGAAGCCGAGGGTAAGGGGGAGAGGCTTGTCGAGCATGAATTCTCCGAGTTGCTGCCGAAGAGCACTAGAGAAGTTCTCGGTGTTGAGTTGGGGTACTTGGAGGAGGAGTGACGCCAACCCTACGGGGTTGCTCTTTCGCCATGCTTTTAGGGAGCCGACTAACCGAACGGGACATGGTTTCTGCAGAGCAGGTCATCCTGTTGGTCTTCATCTCTGCATTCGCCCTCATTCTCTCGGAGAAGTTGCACCGAACTATCGCCGCATGGATTGGCTGTATCATCATCCTCTTCATTGGCAAGTTCACCGGCGTCTTCGACTTGGCAGAGGGCATCCACCTCGAGGAGGCGATGCTATCTTGGGTGGATTTCGAAGTCATTGGATTGCTCCTTGGTATGATGATATTCGCCGCCGTTCTGGAGTTTTGTGGATTCTTTGAATATGTTGCCATCAAGGCGGTTAAACTCTCCAAGGGCGACCCGTGGATGCTCGTCTTCTACCTCGGGTCATTCACCACATTAATCTCGCTCTTCATCGACAATGTGACTGCAATCATCATCATCGCCCCGGTCACTCTCAAGATGTGTCAGAAGTTGGAAATCAACCCCGTCCCGCCGTTGTTGGCTGAAGCGATTTTCTCGAATACCGGCGGGGTCGCTTCAATGGTCGGCGACCCGCCAAATGTGATGATTGCCGCGAAGGCCCATGACCTCGGTCTTGCCGGTTTCGACTTCAACGGATTTCTCATCCATCTCGGGCTTATCACCCTCATCGCCTGGGTGGCGACGCTCGGATACCTGCGCTGGTACTACCGGGACTGGATGGAGTCGAAGCCAGCCCATGTCGAAGCGATTTTGGAGCAGGACGAATGGGATTCCGTAGATGATCCGCACATGATGAAACTCACAATTGCAGTACTCGGTCTCACGGTTGCAGCTTTTTCTATGCATGGGTTCCTCTCCAATACATTTCATTTTGAATTGGGGATTCATGCAATCTCACTCTCCGGGGCAGGACTCATTTTGACACTTGCACGGCCGAAGGAAGAGAAGCTACGAGACGGTTTTCTCAACGATGTGATTGACAAGGTGGAATGGCAGGCTCTCCTCTTCTTCGCTGGCTTGTTCATTCTCGTCGGAGCAATCGGACATGTCGGTTATCTGTCACGGGTGTCGGGGTTTGTGTACAACATCGCCGGCGGCAATGAAGTTTGGTTGGCAGTAACGGTGATCTGGGTAGCCGCCTGCGCCTCAGCCATCGTCGACAACATTCCGTTTACAGCGGCGATGATACCTGTCATCATCAACATGGGAATTGAGTATGACGTCAATACGACACCTCTCTTCTGGGCGCTTGCGATGGGTGCTGGATTTGGTGGTAATGCAACTACAATAGGTTCGTCTGCCAATGTCATGACAGTAGCAATCGCAGAGCGCGGATCACACCCAATCACTGCGATGGAGTGGGCGAGGGTCGGCCTGCCTGTGATGCTCATCACCTGTACGATTGCATCACTGTTCATGATAATCTTCTACGAAGTCCTATATGTTTGAAACCAGAACACGGTTAGCCAGACCTAGGCCACTTCCTATGTTGGTGAATCAGCCTGAACTGGCCTCCGTGAGGTGGTCGAAGATGCAATCAGATTCAACCGGAATCACATCGAATCAACTTCGAGCCCGCGAGTCGGCCCGGCGTCAGCGTCAAAGAGAAAGAGTGTGTCTCCCCCCTTGAGCGCGATGTTTGAGTGTGACGCCTGCGGCCTCATCTTTGGTGGGGCGAATGCTTGCCCTGCCTGCGGAAGCATGGTATCTCATGATGCACCAGAGGAGGCAAGAGAGGGCCGAGCACAACCAAAGGGACCACTGCCTGGCCTCGATCAACTAAAGGAATCAATGGATGGAATAGATGGGATTGAAGGCACATCAGACCCCCAGAAACCGACCTCAAGCCTACCCTTCGACATAGGCGGCTCGTCCGGCGGCTCCACTTCCCTTCCATTTGGCGTGGGAAGCCCATCTCGTGGTGAAGAGGAATTCGAGGCGACCGGTGACCAACCAACGCCTGCAATTGAGACCCGCGCCGAAGCAGAGCCAGCCGAGCCAGCCGAGCCGACTCCCAGTCCATCCACGGAGCCAAGCGAGGCAACGGAGACCCCTGACGAAGCAGAACCCTCAGAGCCGACTGAGGTGGTAATGGAGGTGAAGGTAGAGCAATCAGAACCGGAGCCCACACCCGAACCTGCTCCGGCAGAACCCGAGGGAGAAGTCGTCTTGATAGCCCGGATTCTAGGAGCAGTCGAGCCTGCCTCAGCGCCCGAAGCCAGCCAAGATTCAGCCGCCAGTCAAGCCCCTTCCACGCCCGAGGCAGAAGCCACCAGCGAGGCCGAACCACCTGTTGTCCAACCCGCCCCGAGTGAGAGTGGAGGGATTGACGATTGGGCTCAGACCGTGGCCCCTGTCGATCAGGATGTCCTGCTCTATGAGGAAGAGGTCGTCTACCACGACTTCGGTGATGAGATGCAGGTCAGCGAGGTGATTGTTGACTTCGACAGTTTGGTTGACCCAGCCGAGGTGACCACCGCTTTCGACCCCTCAGCGATTGAAGGTGGAGAGCCGGAGATGCTGCCTGCTAGAGCCCTCGCTTTGACCGGCTTGAGTGATGAGAAACACAAGGAGTTGGCGCATGTCGGCTTCGCTGCGCTCGCCCAGTCAGAATGGCAACAGGCATCAGACTGTTTCCGTCGAATTTGTTCCGCTCGTCCAACCGATTCCGCGGCCCTGAACAACTTCGGTCTTGCCCTCCTACAACAGGCTCTTCTCGTCCACGAGGAGCGGCCCTCGATGCACCCCGCCGAAGAGCCCCACTTTGAGGCTGCGGTTCTAGCCCTGCGGCAGGCTGCGAAGGCTGACCCGGAGGATGTCGCAATCCTCTGCAATCTCGCCACTTCGCTCACCGCCTGCTATCGGCACGATGCTGCTGTCCGCGTCTACGAAGCCGCGCTGGCCTACGATGCAAATGACCTCCATTCGATGAACGGGATGGCAGTTTCTCTCATTGGCCTGATGCAGTTTGACGAAGCGATATCCATCCTCCGCGAGGCTTCGGAGATTTCCCCGGATCACGAAGTCATATCCGCGAACCTGCACCGGGTAAGTCCGATGGGCTGAGAATCCGGCGTAATATCTGCTGGGAAATACCGCTGGTTCGGGGTCCCCCAGCACTGGAAAATCACTCCATTTCGGGCCGAAAAATCGACTAAATAGCGTTCTTGAATTGGCTGTTTCTCAGGCTTACATTCCTAAACAAAAGTGCCTCATTATTGTCTTGCCAACATCCTCCAAATTGCCTTTTCATGCATCGTTCAGCAGCCCCGTGATATGGGGGTCAGTTTCGGTGCTTTCATATAGGGGAGTCAGGTCGGCAAGACGCTTTTAGTGCACCTTGGGATGTTTCCGTTCTAAGGGAAGTGGTCTAGGACGCTTCGCCCCGTGGGGAGACGCGGTGTCCGTTGAGACCAAGATAGGCAAGTTCCTAGACACCAGAGGACTCACACAGGAATGTGTGGAGTGTAAAATAGTAAATTGATGCTACAACCTGACTGGGGGATGGCTCGGCTCGAGAGCTGATGAAGGTCGTGACAAGCTGCGATAAGCTGTGGGGAGGCGCATGAATGCCTTGGATCCACAGATTGCCGAATAGGACCTCCTGGCTTTACGAAGTCATTCCCGTCATTTATGGCTGGAAAGGGAACCGCCCGAATTGAAGCATCTTAGTAGGGCGAGGAATAGAAATCAAACGAGATTCCGTGAGTAGTGGCGAATGAAAACGGAACAGAACAAACCGAATCCCCTTGGGAAACCTTGGGGAGATGTGGGGTAAGGACCACCTATCGCCTAAATCCGCGAAGCAGAAGTCGATCTGGAACGACGTACCATAGAGGGTGAAAGTCCCGTATGCGCATCGGATATGGCCAAGTGGTGA
>CAUZJP010000076.1:0-6119 GCA_963580235.1 Candidatus Thalassarchaeaceae archaeon | reverse complement strand
CAGCCGCCGTGAGTGAATTAGCCAAGGGAGAAATAAACCCTGTTAGTAACCATTCAAACCGCCAAACAGCGAATCACAATGATGAAAACACACAGATGAGGGTGATGCCCCTATGGGGGCATTCCTTCGGGCATTGTTGATGACATCCCTAGTCGTGGGTATTTCCCTATCCTTCATGATGAGTGCCGCTGCGGTCGACGGCGACAACGACGGACTGGACGATGATGTCGACGACTGTCCTTTCGCGTGGGGTAACAGCACGGTGGATTTCTCTGGTTGCCCAGACCAGGACGGAGATGGAAATCCAAACTTCATCGGCACTCAGATTAGTGACTGGGATGATGCAGAGAGGGCGCTGTATGTCAGTGATGGCAATTCGCGTGCAGTTTCCTGGGCCCCCGATTCGATTCACTTGGTGGGAGGTGGCGGAAGTGATGTGATTCTCTACACATCGGGCGGGACTACGGTTTCGACCCTATATTCATTCACTGATGAGTATGTCAGGGCATTGGCGTTCTCTCCAAACGGTTCCTATCTCGCTGCAGGCGCCTACTTCAACGGTGGCGACAATCACTCTCAGATTGTGGTTTTGATGATGGACTGGCCAACCAAGTCGGCCACCCTTCTTGCGAATCTCAGCAGTTTTCACTCTGATGATGTGCCCAGTGTCACTTGGTCATCCAACGGCTCCTACCTGTTCACAGGTGGCGGTGAGGGGCAACTCCGACAATTCTCTGCGAATGACAACTGGTCAATGGTAAGGAACTACTCGTACGAATATGGGGACACTGTGTGGAGTGTCGATGCGAGTCCAGACGATCGACTCATAGCCGGATTGGCGGCAGGTGGTGAACTGAAGGTCTTCTGGACTAACAACGGTACAAAATACATGGAATTCGCCAATCATACTGGCTCCCATGCTCTTGGAGTAACTTTCAGTCCAGACGGTCGCTGGTTACTGACTGGTGGGTTTGATAATCGGGTCAATATCTACAATGTCACAAACGCTTCGCATGTAGCTGGATTCACCGATAGTTCTCGTGACGTCTACTCAATCTCCTTCTCCCCCGACGGCGCATACTTCGTTGTTGGTGGTGGAGATGACGAAGCGCGTATCTATCTGAGCCCTGATAACCAGGGAAACCTCAGCAACTATTCTTCCATTGCCCAGTTTGGTTCGTTTGGATCGGGCAACAACCGTGGCGTCAGGGCTATCGAATGGTCTCCTGATGGCGATAAGGTCGCAGTCGGACAGCAGCGCGGTCGAACGACCGTCTACATCCTGCCAGAGGGCTTCCTGCGCATGAAAGGGGATGTCACATCTGAGTTGATGCTCAATCGCTGGCGCTCCAACTGGCCGGGTGACGGCCGCCCTCTTTCGCACGGAAACATGACCTCAGTACAGGTTACACAGGCGTTGTGCAATGGCGAGGACTATGTTGCCAACATGATGCATGGGGCCCCACACCACATTGCCACGCCTCAGACGAACTGGAGTGTATCTGGCCTACTAAACTGCACACTGACTAGCAGAGAGTTGCTTGAGTTGCCGGTTGGAAGAATGCCGGCGTCGCTGTTTGTCAGGGAGAACGGAACCGTTCGGACTTGCTTGGAAACAATGGGGGGACTTTCGATGGCCCAGTTACGGTGGATTTTCTCTAATGCAGACCACTCCACCCTAGCTCAGACTGGCTGGGCGCCGGGAATGAACCTAGGGTCAGTCGTACCAAATGACGACGGTGACGGGAAACGAGAATGGAGCGACCTTCACCCCTCCTGCCCTACGCAGGATCTCCATGTTACCGGGCGATGGGACAACCGCTCGGTTCCAATGATGATGGAGCGATTGTTGACTTGCAGCGATTGTCAATTTTCGGAGGGATTCTATTCAGGGTCCAATGAGAGATTCCGCTTCGAAGAGGAGTCTCGCGCTGACATCATCCTCACAGTCACTCAGTATGACGAGGTTCTCGGATTCACTGAGTTGATGGCGGTAAATTCCTCTAATGAGGGACTTTGGATAATCCCCGTTGCAGACAACTGGACGCATGGTGCCACCGACCACATCGCTGATGGTGGGGATGTAGTCATGCCCTCCTACGAGAATAGTTCGAATGGAACTTGGCCTGTGCAAGACGACTACATGTTCGTCATCAACAAGGAGCAACTTGCTGACCGGCTCAACTTGCTAGATTGGATGCTCACGGATTCTGCGCAAGACCAGTGGGATGACATCGGATTCGTACGCATGAGCCTACTCGACCGTGTCTACTCATGGGCAAGGATTGGAATCGATATGAAACACCTGCTACCAGACGCAGACCAAGACGGTGTTTGGGACGGTGAGGATGAATGTCCCGATACTTTGGTCGGTTGGACGGCAGACGAATTTGGCTGCGCGGAGTACCAAAAGGACGACGATGGAGATGGTATTTTCAATGACGAGGATGACTGCGATGATGTTGCTGGCCATTCTTTCTGGCCACTGCGGGGTTGTCCCGACTCCGACGGCGATGGTTGGATGGACAGCATCGACGCGTTCCCTGAAGTACCGAGTCAATGGTCCGACTTGGACGGCGACGGTTTCGGAGATAACTCAAGTGGCTTCGAAGCGGATCAATGTCTAAGTGTCCCGGGCGTTTCGACTCAGGACCGCTTTGGGTGCCCTGACGCCGACAGTGACGGCTGGTCGGACGAAGATGGAGACTGGACGATAGAAGATGGTGCCGATGAATTCCCCCTCGACCCCAAGCAGTGGGTCGACACGGACGGTGATGGTTGGGGCGACAACCATTCTTACCAACTGGACTCGGACGGACTCAGAGTCGATGTCGAAGGTGACGCATTCCCAGACGATCCCACTCAGTGGAGGGATGCCGATGGAGATGGATTTGGGGATACTTTAGGGGGAAATACTCCTGATGACTGCCCCACTGCAGCCGGTCTTTCATTCAGGGACAGAATGGGTTGCCCCGACCGTGACTTTGACGGCTGGTCGGACGATGCAGACGCCTTTCCCGACGAGGTTACTCAGTGGTCTGACGGCGACGACGACGGCTACGGCGACAATTGGAACGGTGCCTCTCCGGATGAGTGCATTGAAACCCCTTACGACGAGCGCATGGATGTCAATTCGAACGGTTGCGGGCCGTCTGAAAGAGATAGCGATATAGATGGCATCGTCGATTCAAATGACCTCTGCCCATTCACCCCAATCGAGGATGCCCCATGGGTCCACCCAAACGGTTGCGCGGAATCAGAAACCGACTCCGATGGTGATGGCGTGATGAACCCAGTCGACGGCCCTAATGGAATCTTCAAGCACGAGCCGAGCCAGTGGGCTGACAGTGACGGTGATGGTTACGGGGACAACTCTTCGGGTGTTGATGGAGATGCATGCCCGAACTACTCGGGTACCTCAATTTGGGACCGGGCAGGCTGTCTTGACCAAGACTCAGATGGCTACAGCGACCCAGACAATGATTGGCTTCCGAGCCAAGGTGCGGACGCTTGGGCTACCGAGCCGAGCCAGTGGTCCGACTTTGACGGCGACGGCTACTACGACAACTACGGTGACTCGACTTGGATCCCCGACCGTAAACCCGAATGGCCCGGCCAATATCTTGAGGGTGCCAAATACGCCGACGCCTGCCCTACTGAGGCTTCGCCATTTGCCGATCCGCCGGGCTGTCCCCCCTACGGTTCTGGTTCCGGTGGACCAAATTATGACGGGGGTTCGTCATCTAGTGGTAGGCTGCCTGTTGTACTCATCGCCATCGGCATGATCGTAGTCTTGGCCATCGGCGGGCTTGTTGCAGCCATTGTCATGAAACAGCGCAAGCCGAAGAAGTCTCGAGGACGGCTTGAGCAGGCGCTGCATGTAGTCGATTCCGCCGCTGGCGAATGGGCTGATGGTCAGCGGGCTGGCGACTCTTCCTCGGAACCACCCCCATGGGAGTCCCAGGGCGAGGTTGGTGACGACGGCGTCGAGTGGCTCGAGTGGCCCGTCGAGAGCGAGCGTTGGTGGTTCCGCAATGAAGAGGGCTATTTCGACGAATGGGTAGAATGAGAACGGCTATGCAGCCGACCTCAGTCGCAATGCCATGAACATCGAGAGCGTCGGCGTCCTAGGCGCCGGTCAAATGGGCAATGGGATTGCACAGGTTGCAGCGTGTGCCGGGTTTCAGGTGACCATGGTCGACATCAAACAGGAGTATGTCGACAAAGGCCTTGCCGCAATCGAGCGTTCGCTGGGTAAGTTGGTTGCCAAGGAGAGAATGTCTGAGCAAGATGCCGCCTCGGCATTGGCTCGTGTTTCCATTTCCACTGACAAGACAGCGGTTTCCGACTCTGATTTGGTCGTCGAGGCTATTCCAGAGATTCCCGACCTCAAGTTCTCCACATTCGCCGAGTTGGATGGCATCTGCAAGCCATCTACAATACTCGCCAGCAACACCAGCAGTATCAGCATCAATGAGATTGCAGCAGCAACCTCTCGCCCGGAGAGAGTCATCGGTATGCACTTCATGAATCCTGTGCCAATCATGAAACTGGTCGAGATCATCAACGGTTCGGAAACTGATTCAGAGGTCTCCGACGCGGTAGTCGCCGCCGCTGAGAAAATGGGCAAGGTCGCGCTATGCTGCAATGACTCCCCCGGCTTCATCTCAAACCGACTTCTCTGCCCCATGCTCAACGAGGCAATACTTGCCCTGCAGGATGGGGTCGCAGAGGTAGAGGCTATTGATGGAATCATGAAACTAGGAATGAACCACCCAATCGGACCTCTAGCCCTCTCCGATTTGATTGGTCTTGACACCGTACTCCACATCATGAATGTCCTGCACGAAGGGTTCGGTGACGACAAATACGCGCCGGCAAAACTCCTCGAGGAGATGGTCGCTCAGGGCAAACTCGGAAGAAAGAGTGGACAAGGCTTCTACGACTACTCCTGAGCTCCCCCTCCGCAGCCCCCACTATCGAAGTAGGTAATGCTGATAAGACCGGATGGTTGGGTAGAGGTAGGGATTGAGATGCCGGGCACGAACAGAGTCGAGATTCGGACTTTGAAGGTGGGGCGATATGTCGCCCTTGATGACAACGCGTACAAGATATTGAGCATCTCAAAATCGAAGCCCGGTAAGCACGGTAGCGCCAAGGCGCGCATCGAACTTGAAGACCTGTTCAGCGGCCAGAAGAAGAGTCATGTCGGAACCGTCACAGACAACATCTACATCCCGATGATTGAGAAGGGTTCTGCAACCGTCACCCACATCACCGGTCAGGAGGTTCACGCGATGGACGCCAAGACCTTCGAGATGATGGTGCTACCACTCGATGAGGGGATGAACATCGTTGCTGGCGGCGAAATCATGTGGATGGAAGCGCTAGGTCGCTACAAAATCATCCGTGACCACTGATGTGCTCGGCGTAACGACTCTGTGTCCTTCGGCGCAATCGTATTGAAGAGAAGCCCGCGGTGACCACCTGCCCCAAAGGGCAGGTGAGTCCATGGGAGTGAAGCGTTCTGCCTACCGTCAGCCGGTCACGGCGGACGGATTGAAGGCGATTGAGGACGGCACTCTGACTTGGCTTGACCAAGACATGTACAAGAATCTCAACACCGGTATGCTCGAACAATACTTGGAAGAGAAGAACCTAGAAGAGGCGTTTGAAGTCAGCCACTGGTCGATTGGAAAGGTCCTCATCGGGATTCTCATCGGGGCTGTTTTCAGCGGCGTCACCGCTTACATCGGATTGAAGATAGGCTTGGCTGTCTCAGCGGCCTGGTACATCGCCTATCTGTTCGGAATGGCGATGCGTTGGTCTCCCTCGGAAGTCAACATCGCAACTAGCGCCACCACAGGGGCGACACACGCCTCGACCGGCTTCATCTTCACTTTCCCAGCGATTTTCCTTCTCGCCTCAAGTCCGAATTACGAAGTGGCTGGGGGGCACCTGATCAGCAACGTTGACACCTTCCAACTCGCCTTCATCGGCATCATCGCGTCGATGTTCGCCGGCTTCCTCGGCGTGATGTATTTCATCATCTTCAGACGGGTTTGGCTCGTCGAAGACCCGCTGCCTATGCCAGGTTTCGAAGCGACTCTAGTCCTACT
>CAUZJP010000075.1:0-6126 GCA_963580235.1 Candidatus Thalassarchaeaceae archaeon | reverse complement strand
AGATGCAAGTCCCACCTCTGCCCGTAGGTCAGTCGACCACGATGCAGACATCGTTCAATGCGCCGACTGCGGGTGAGCATCAGGTGACAGCCTTCGTAAACTCACAATCATCGGCAGATGGAATCGTCGAGAGCGACATAGGCAACAACGAAGCGACCTCTTCCATCTTCTCCGTCCTCGCCGACCCAGACTACCTGCATCACGCTCAACCAAACCCCCAAGTTTCGGTTTCCACGCCTGTTGAGGCCCTCTCCGGCCCTTGGACACTGAATGGGGAAATTCTCCGTATGGGTGGTGAAGGTGACAGTTCGATAGATGTGGCAATATTACGAGTCGAAGGGCAGACTGAGACCGTTGTTCGTTCTTTTTCGCTCTCATTTTCAGAGACCTCTCCGCTGCAGAGTTGGGAGCAGGTACTGACATCCACCGAACTTCAGATTACTGAGGCTGGTCAATACCTGCTGCGCGTGCGAATCGACCCGAGCCGTCAGGTTCCTCAGTCGATTCAATTCAACGACGACCTCGATGTGTCAATCACCAATAACGCCGTACCGAATGTAGCTGTGTCACCTTTCGCCGCAGCCTCGAGTGACACGGTACTGCCGGGTGAATCTGTGAACTTCGAGGTCACTGTGACCAACATCGGGGTCATCGCGGTAATCGGTAGCCTTTCTGCGACCTTCGATGGGCAGTCACTGACCCCCCAACTGGGACTCGGAATCCCAGCAGGAGAGGAGCGGACCTTCACCTTCTTGGCTCCCGCTGCCGGTGATATCAACCGGCTAATTTCGTTCAGCGCCTCTTGGACCGCAAACGAAAATAGTTACGACGCAAACCTCGATGACAACACCGCCTTTGGCTCCGTGACGCTGCACAGCAGCCTGACATTGCGCTTCAGTCAGGAGACTGAGAGTTGGACACCTAGCGACACCCCCCTAGTCTACGGAACCACCTACACCTACACCATTGAGGTGACTGCAACAGAAGGGAGCGGTGATGAGACATTCACCTGCTTGGACCATCTTGACAATCGGGTGCTCAGTTCAAACCGGTCCACTTTCACTGGGGCAGGTGACAGCCACTATGTCATCTGCACCTTCCTAGCCGAGGAGACCGGTCCCTTCGAGTTGTACATCGTCCCCGAGGGCGGTACGGTTGCCACTTGGACCTCCTCCTGGACGATATCAGCCACAGGACAGGGCGAATACGAGTCCAACGACAACTCAATCACTCAAGGGGCCATCCTCTTCATCGTGGCAGCAATCCTGCTGATTGCCGTCCTTGCAGCCGCTTGGGTGTTAACCCGCACCTCTGAGGAGGAGGCGGAACGAGAGACTTTCGACTACTGTCCAACCTGCGAGGGTGAGATTGAAGGCGACGAGGAAGTATGTCCACACTGCGACTTTGACCTCGCCGCCGGCCAGTTGCAGTTCCACGACTGCTCAAAGTGCAATTCCAACATTCCTGACCTGATGGACCATTGCCCATACTGCGGCGAAGTTCAGGATGTATCTTCATTCTACGAGCGAAGAGAGCGTAAGGAGCGGGTCATCACAGAGGAGGTTGAGGAGGATGTCGATTGGGATGAGGTAGTGACCGGCACGGCCGGTTTCGACGAAACTCTTGACGAGCTCGGCTTCGACGCCGACCAGTACGAGAGCGAGTGGGATTCAAAGTTGCAGGCTGCTGAGAAGGACATCGACGAGGCGGAAGATTGGCGTTCCGAACAACAGATTGATCCGGAAGATTTGGAGTCGGGCGATCAAATCGCGGACACTCATCTGCGAGCTGCTGTGCGGGCCGATCAGGCCGACATCGACGACATCATCGGTGACAAGGAAGGGCGCCGTCACCTGACTGATGAACAGGTCGAGTTGACTGCCTCAGATGCCAAGATTCGTTCAGACATCTTCGATTTGACCGGCGAAGAAGGGGTCCTACCCGGTGACCAGGTCAATGTCGACATCATCCCAGACCACACCGTTGTTGGAAACGAGTTGAAGGAGGCGAAGGATGTCACTGATTTCACGGTCGAAGAGGATAATGGCGACGAAGTCAAGAAGCACCGCGCTCCACGCCGAAAGAGCGACGACTCGACAGAGTGAACTTACTGGTCACGGGTTGGAGGCCCACCCCCTCGCCAAAGTGAATCTTGAAGATGTGTCGCTTCTTGGCTCAACTGCCTGAGTGATGACGAGAGGGTAGCCGAGTTTTCGTTGACGAACCCTGTGAGTGCTGACAGGCGCTAAACCACGACGGGCTTCGCCTTTCGTTTCGCGGGCTCCCTCGAACCTCCCCAAACGATTGCTGACCAACACTACGCAGCGGGGTGTTGAAATGAGGGAGGCGCGCTTAGGGTATTGATGAGACAGGTCAAGCCGGTGGTGATGCTGATTCTCATGCTGTTGCTCTCGAGTAGTCTTTCAGGTTGCATCGGCTTGGTTGCCAGCCGGGAATTGATGGAGTGGACTAGGGGGGCGCCGACCACTGACGACAAGGTCGAAGTGTATTCATTCAACCACATCTTCGACTCAACTGAGTTACAGGCGATTATTCACACCCCTGCACCAGAGGAAATTCAATTCGACTCCGAGGTGAAGGAGATTCGAATTTTTTTCCGTGTTGTGATGGACTGCCCAGCCCCGATAATTGACTGTTCCAATGTCACTGGGGAAGTTCGCTATGTTCACGCCCGCCTTTGGGAGCCGGGTGCTGACAAGAATATTGACGAGCCATTTTGGCAAGACAATGCGACCTCAGATCGCTACCCGCCGTTGAAGAGGTTCTATCCTCCTTTCGAGGCGGGAACATGGGAGTTGGAGGTGGAGGCACAGGGGTACGGCCTTACCACTCCTATCGACCAAATATCCTTCCATGACGAGTTTGAAGTCTCGGTCTCAGTAGTTCGACCGTGCATCCTCTTCCCGGAGAGGGCCAACCCAGAAGATTGCGTCCCTGTCTAGACCAGTGATTCAGGGCAACGGTGCCGTCGCGAGCAGTTCCTGCACTTCCCCGGTCTCTCGTGGTTGCGCGCCGCGCCACCTTCAACCATCAACCTCTGGACCTCAGAAATGTGCTCCAGCAGCAAGCCCTTTCCTGTTTCATCCCAGTCTATGCGGTGGAGGGCCTCCTTGCCGTAACGTAGGATTCCGTACTCAGCAGGGGTGTTGGTCAGCTCTGAGACGAGTTTCAGGTAGGCCAGAACCTGTATTTGATGGCTTAAATGGGGTTCTATCGGGGTCTTTCCAGTCTTCTGTTCAACGGGGACGAATTTGTTCTCAATGACAATAATCTGGTCGGGCCGGCCTCGAAGGCCGGTCTTTTCGTCTACGAGCAGGTCAGATTGAGTGGAATCATCTGAGTAGGCCAGAATACCACCTTCGTCGATGTCCACTTCCTCTCGCTGCTCCTCCGCCTCTGAAGTGGCGAGCAACCCGCGATGGAGTCGCCAAGCGGCGACGAGAGTCCAAGCGACCGTTGCGACAAGTAACACGAAGGTGGCGACCGAGCGGTCGCGCGCGGCGTATAGCGCGAGCGAGTGAAGCGCGATTGTGAGGCTTCCCAACAGCAGCCAAAATTCGATTCTACCACCCTCCAACCAGCCTCCGTCACCTTCGACATCTACCCCAATCTGCTTGAATTCCTCTTCCAATAGATCAAATTCGATCGGATTTGGAGGTTGAGCGAGACCGAAGGGGGCACCAATCAGCCTGCGCCAGGGGATGACCAGAAGAAGGATTGCGAGGATTAGCCAGGTTAGGGATAGTAGGGCGAGATAGCGGGCGAATCGAACCGTGACTTCCTCTTCAATCATCCCCTCACCGACGAAAAAGAAGGCGCCAGTGTCTGCTGCGAAGGTTGCTACAATTGCGAACCACCAAGTCCAGATGACCATCTCACGGCTGGCCCGTCGCTCCTTTCCCCGGTAGTCGTCCATCGCCTTGTGGATCTCCTCATGCTTCCTCTTGCCTCGCTCAATCGCCTCACCCTCTCCAGACACCCCGGTCTTGGAGAGATGCCATGAAAGTGGGCAGTAGGCGTGTCTCTCGAGGTCGCTGGCCGAGAGTCGAAGCGGCATACCCGCCTCATCCCGCCAAATCTCGTCATCACCCTTTGTGGCGACTGCGAGTTCAGGGGCGGTGGCGGAAGCCTCAGCGGAGTCGCCGTCGGCGGTCATCGGCCCCAAACAGGCTGCAACATATCAAGAGGATTCCCCCGGCCTACGCTGAACGGTGGAGCACTTTCCTCATGATTTGAGAAGGACACCCGAATGGATTCGGACTTGGCGAGCAAGTCAGTTCAGAACGAAGATTCCCATTCATCGATTTCTTGAGTGTGTTCCCAAGTGGCATCGTCGGTGACGCCGCGGGCCTTGAGAATCTCTCTCGAGAGGAGCCAGTAGATGAGAGCGAGACTGCGGCGACCCTTGTTGTTGGCAGGGATGCACAGGTCGACATTTCGGAGGTTGTTGTTGGTGTCGCATATGCCGACGGCAGGGAGGCCTGAGTTTACTGCCTCAGAGAGTGCCTGACTGTCCGCCTGCGGGTCGGTCACAAAGATGAGTCGAGGCTCGATGTAGGTGCGCAGTCTGGGATTGGTGAGCGTGCCTGGGATGAAGCGGCCGACGATGTGCCGGGCGCCGATTGCCTGAGCGAATCTCCGAGCCGGGCGCTGTCCGAACTGACGAGCACTGACTACGAGGATTTCCTGGGGTTCATACATGGTGAGAAAGTTGGCTGCGAGAGCGATGCGCTCGTCGGTCTTACTGAGGTTGAAAAGGTGGATTGGAGGACCCTCGGTGGTAATCTCCTGAATGAAGGGCTGCATGTCCTTGCTCTTGTTCTGGGTACCGATGTGAACGGCATTCAATTCATAGGTCTCAAAGGGCAGCAAAGGTGCACTCTCTTCCTCCATGCGGCCCGCCCACCGGACAACCCTTCATAACCGCTTCTATGGGCTACCACGCCACCGTTTTCGCCCCGAACTTCTCAAGTGGTTGACCTGCTCGGCCAAGTGATGAGCGAGCAGCCTCCACCCGTCCCCCTCTTCCTCGCACCGATGGCGGGTGTGAGCGACCTCGCATATCGCCTCTTGGCGCGGGAGTGCGGTGCTGATTTCACCATCACAGAATTCACCGCCGCCGCCGCATTGACGCGCAGGGATGCGAAGAGTTGGCACAAGGTGTCCAGCGACCCGCGAGAGAGCCCCTTCATCCCACAAATCTTCGGAGGGGATGCTGATGAGATGGTTCACTGCACTGAGATGTTGGCAGAGGTTGCCGACATGGTCGACCTCAATTTCGGTTGCCCAGCCCCCAAGGTCACCCGCCATTGTGCAGGTGCGGCACTGATGGGCCACCCGGAGGAGCTGCTGGACATGGTCGAGCGTTGCATCGAGATATCAGATGTCCCAATCACGGTCAAGATGAGGCTTGGGACTGGCAAGGGGCCGGATACCGCGCTCGAACTGGCCGGCCACCTTGAGAGTCTTGGAGTGGCGAGGTTGTGCATCCACGGCCGAACGCTGCGTCAACGGTATACAGGGGTGGCCGATTGGGACTTCATTCGAAGAGTCGTCGAAGCGGTTGAAATCCCAGTCATCGCAAACGGCGACATCGTCGACGCCAGTTCGGCGGCTGCGTGCATCGAGGCGACGGGGGCTGCCGGCCTCATGATCGGCAGAGCGGCGATTGGCAGACCAACCGTGTTCCACCAAATCAAGCGTGAATTGGGGTGGCGGGTATCCCCCCCACCGTGGGAGGCTGAACTGAATGGAGAAGAAAAGCCGTCAGAGGCAGAGGCGCGTCATTGGGCGTGGAAGCGCTACATCGAACTCGACGACGAGGTGAATCCGGAGCGACCGAGCAGGAATCGCAAGCGGCACGCATTCGCCTTCACCAAGGGCTTGCCCGGAGGGAAATCACTGCGAACGACTTTGCACAGAGAGCCGACAGCTGAGGCGCTTGCAGAGAGAGTGAGGGAATTCCTCGAGAACCTAGATATCGAGATTCCCGAAAATCGGGCTGAGACTTGAGTTCAGAGCAGTTCTTCCAAGTTTTGAGCCACTGTAGCCAAGCGGGAGAGGACCCTCTCAGTTCGGAGCATCACCTCGGTGGCGACATCTTCG
>CAUZJP010000074.1:0-6145 GCA_963580235.1 Candidatus Thalassarchaeaceae archaeon | reverse complement strand
CGCAACTCCTTGACGACCTCCTCAGTCATCCTTCTGGTATTGACGAATACGATGGTCGTCGTATGCGCTTCGACGAGGTCGAGAATTCGCTCGATGTTTGCTGCGAGGATCTGCTTGTAGTCGAAGGTCGGGTCACTGAACCTTGGATGCGGTAGGATGATGTCCAAGTCGAGTTCTCTGTTTCCACTCACCTTTGCTATGTAGACGGTCGAATCAGAACCAGCAGGTACCAAGAATCGCCCGACCTGGTCGAGCGGCTCCATAGTGGCTGATATGCCGATTCGCTGGACAGGCGTCTCAATTATGGAATCCAAGAGTGCGAGTGCAAGTGATAGAAGGGTTCCTCGTTTAGTGGGGACGATGCTGTGCAACTCGTCGAGCACGAGCCACCTCAGTTTAGCCATCAACGGGCGAAATCGCTTCGCACCGAGAGCCAATGACATGCTTTCAGGAGTGGTGATGAGGATGTGGGGTGGTTTCCTCAGCATTTTCTGCCTGTCAGACTGACTGGTGTCGCCAGTCCTCAGCCCCACACGAATTTCCTGAGCCCTCCCGGGGAGGAATCGTTCCTTTATTTCGTTCAAAGGTCCAATCAGATTCTTCTGAATATCGTTAGCCAGCGCTTTGATTGGTGATATGTAAACGCAGTAGACCTGCTTCTCCAACTCTCCATTAAGCGCCTTCACCACCAGTTCATCGATAATTGACAGGAATGCCGTCAGAGTCTTACCGCTGCCCGTCGGGCTACATAGCAACATATGCTCCCGATTGATGATGGATGGAATCGCCATCTTCTGGGGGTCTGTGAAATCAGGGAATTTATCCTTGAACCAGTTTCGAACCGGCTCACTCAGGGAGTCCAAAATGACTTCCGAATCCTCGAGGGAATCAAGGTATACTATCTCAGGCATTTTCTCATCGACCCGTCTTAACGGTGGTCAGCGCGAACATACGCTATATCAACAATTCGCTGTTCTCATTGTCTTGAACAATAAGTGTAAACTTTGCAAAGTCTCGGAATTCCGACAAATCCTCAATACTTCGCAACCGAGACATGGTAGTTTGGCAGGGAAAAGTGAGGTTCGTAAAATGCCGCGAAAAGACGATTTTACATTATGATAAACAGGCCGCTACAGCAAATTCAGAGTACGCCTAAATTTAGGCCCAACCCTTCCCACCCTTCCCCCACCGGAGAACTGAGGTCACCGCGGGGTCTGTCGAGCGTGAGATGACGAGGGGAGTGATTTCGGCGTTGGGGGGCACCACAATCTCGTACAGCGCGTCCGTGGGACAGGATCCAATACAGGAGAGGCAACCGACACAATTCTCGTTCAGCACGACAACAGGGCGCTTCTTTCGATCTGGGGGGCATTCCGAGAGCGGCAGCAACGCCTCAAACGGACAATGATGGATACAGAGGTCACAACCGGTGCACTTCGGCTCATCTATGGCAACCATCGCCTGTCCCATGACTAATCGCAGACAGTTGGCTCTCTTGACCCCTTTCCCGCCGAAGGCTTGAGAACCCTACGGCGTTCGACCGAGTCGAAGGGAGTGCTGTGAGCGGTAACGAAGAGAGAGTCAACACGCTGATGTCACTACTCAAGAGACGCGGCATCATCTTCCCTGCCTTTGAGATTCATGGCGGGGTAGCCGGCCTCTTCGACTACGGCCCAGTCGGAGGCCGTCTGTTGCGCAAAGTACAGCAGACATGGCGTGAGCACTGGCTATCCCTTGGCAATGTAGTGGAAATCGACAGTCCGACTCTGACACCCCATTCCGTGCTAGAGGCGAGTGGCCACGTCGGAGCCTTCAACGACCACGCATCAGAGTGCGCAGCCTGTGGTGCTGTCTTCCGAAGCGACCACCTGCTCGAGGAGCACCATCCCAACCCTGAATCCCTAGCAGCAGAGCAGTTGGATTCTCAGTTTGCTTCGCACGGTGTCGCTTGCCCCTCTTGTGGCAAGGCCGAATGGCTGGCCGCCCGACCGATGAATCTGATGTTCGCTACTCAAATCGGTGCGGTCGGTGGTGGCAGACAGGCCTACATGCGACCCGAAACCGCGCAGGGAATGTTCCTCACCTTCCCTAATGTCAAGCGGCACTTCAGAGAGCGTCTGCCGTTCGGCGTCATCCAGGTCGGCAAGGGATACCGTAACGAGATTAGTCCCCGACAGGGAGTGATTCGCCAGCGAGAGTTCAACATGGCTGAATTGGAGTACTTCGTCGATCCCGAATCGCCAACCGTTCACGACCTCTCTCCATGGGATGGACAACCGTTCAACCTCGTGCCCGACCCCGCAGGCCCACACCCCGAACCAACCTCGATGACGATTCGGGGCGCAGTCACAAAACAGCTCGTCCGCGACCAGACCGTTGGCCTCTTCATGGCCCTCACACACGACTTCCTGACCTCGGTCGGGGCCGACCCCGCCAAGATACGCTTTCGCCAACACGAAGCAGATGAGATGGCACACTACGCCTCGGACTGCTGGGACTTAGAAATGCACGGCGGCTACGGCTGGATTGAATGCGTGGGAATCGCCCACCGCGGTTGCTACGACTTGGCCGCCCACGAAACTGCTACCTCAAGTGGCGAACTGCGTGCGTGGCGAGAGTTTGTTGAACCGAAGGAGGTTGACATGGAGGTTCTCGCCCCTATCGGGGCGGTAATCGGTCCAGCCTTCAGAGGGCAGGCAACGCTCGTCAATGAGGCGCTCGCTGCGTTGCAGCCGTTGCCCGAATCCGTGCCGTTCAAACTGGCTCTTTCCAACGATGATGTTGTCACCATCGAGGAAGGGATGGTAGAGCGGAAGCGAGTACGCGAGACGATTCGTGGCGAATGGTATCTGCCGCATGTGATTGAGCCGGCGTTTGGCTTGGACCGCATCATCTGGCATCTTTTGGACCACTCATTTGAGAAGACTGAGAAAGAGGGTGAAGAGTATGTCATTCTGCATCTTTCTGAGAATGTGGCGCCATACGAGGCTGTCGTCCTTCCACTGTTTGAGAAGGATGGAATGGGCGAGTTGGCTGGTCAGGTGCAGAAGCGAATCCTTGGTTTGCGCGGCATCAGTGCATACTACGACGGCTCACGAAGCATCGGCAGGCGATATGCGAGGGCTGACGAGATAGGTGTACCGTGGGCCGTGACGGTTGACCATCAGAGCGTCGAGGACGGCACTGTTACCATTCGCCGACGGGATGACCAGAAGCAAGTTCGCACTTCTGTCGATGAACTCCTCGGACACCTGAACGCAGGAACTCTCTCCGGCCTCTTTTGAGGGCTGTACATAGTCGCTGCTTATTCACAAATGTGAACCTTCAAGGGGCGCCGACGCTCGCTGTGGCGTGATGAGCGGTGACGAGCCTGTTCTCTCGGACTGGACCGAACGGTATCGGCCTAAGTCTGAGAGGGAATTGGAGGGCAACGATGCTGTTCGCAAGCGAATCAAGAACTGGCTCAACTCCTGGAGTAATGGAATTCCAGACCGGCGGGGGATTCTCCTCACTGGCCCGCCCGGCATTGGAAAGACGAGTATCGTGCGGGCCATCGCCAATGACAACGACTGGAATGTAATCGAATTGAACGCCTCCGATGCGCGCAATGCAGCCTCAATTCGACGAGCCGCACTTGGCGGTGCCACCAACTTCACCTTCGGAATGGATGGCAGTTACAACCCGGATGCGAGTGTCCGGACCCTCATTCTTCTCGACGAAGTCGACCACCTCCACGGTGGATTGCGTGGTGTTTCTGAAACGAGGATATCCGACTCCATCTCCGCCCGTCAAGGCGAGGAAATCTCCAGGGAGGGGCTGAAGGGAGATTCCGGCGGCAAGGCTGAGTTGCTCAAATTGCTGAAAGTCAGTAAACAACCCATCATCATGACCTGCAATGACCCGATGGGACTGTGGGGGCGGCGCAACACCAATTGGCGAACAGCACGAGACCGATTCACAAAGGAGGCGGAGTTGATCCAATTCCGTAGAGTCACAGACGCGGCACTAAAACGAATTGCGAGACGGGTCATCGAAGGGGAGAAGATAACCGCAGACCCCGGGGCGATTGAACTCCTGATTTCAGCAAACCCGGGGGATATTAGGGCTCTCGTCAGGGATTTGCAGATGATTGTCGAGGGTAACACATCACACATCGACATCGCTGCGGTTGAAGCGCAACTAAGCCGAGGACTGAGAGACCAGCAGGTCGACCTGTTTCCTGGTCTTGAGAAACTCTATCGGTGCGGCAGCGCAAAGGAGGCGAGTCGGTTGAGCAGGGAGATGGAGAAGACCCCGAAGGAATTGGTAGGTTGGATTTCGTGGAACAATGGATCTGTCCTTCGAGGGCGTGATGAACTACGCCGCGCGGCAGAGACCTCGAGCAGGGCGGACCAAGCCCTGCACGCCACCTATACGAACAACGCCTATCGAAGTTGGTACTGGGCGGGTCAACTCTCAGCCCTCTCCGCTAGCGTAACTGCTGACGAAATACCCCAAGGAAGGTTCTCACTCTCCTATCCCGAATTCATGAGAAGGGGGAACGAACCATGGCGCCGAGTAACATTGATTGAGAAGATGGCTGCACTTTCCGGCTCTAGTAAACAAGCAGCGAGAGAGGAATTGTGGCCCGCGCTCGCTGCAATACACCAAGAGGCGGAATCAATCGAACCCGAGAATTTCAGCATCAGTCTTGAACTCGGTTTGGAAGCGGAGGAGCACCTGCTACTCCACAAACTACCGAGCAACCGTGTCTCCTCGAAGAAACTGGTCGAGCGCTACAACGAACGCCGAACAAAAGTGGCTGAGGAGGAGGAACCGGAACTTGAAGTCGAGGAGAAAGCGGTCGAAGAGCAGCATCCCGGACAGAAGCGTCTGGACTTCTTTTGAGGGAAGCTCACTTCTTCCAAACCCGTGGAGAAATCAGCACCAGCACCGTCAGCAACTCCAACCTTCCAAGCCACATCAGTCCCGAGGTCAAGATGAGTGAGCTCCAGTGCAGCCCTGCCCAAGTCTGGGTCGGTCCGAAGGAGCCGAGCGTTGGGCCAGTGTTGCCGAGTGATGAGACTACGAGCCCAATAATCGATTCTAGATCAAGGTCGACCTCTATGAGCGAGAGCATCAGTAGCCCCATCATTGCGATGACGGCCCACCACGAGAGCATCCCTACGATAATCCACAACTTGGCGTCATCGACCACTTCCCCATCCATTCTGACCAGATGTACCTTGCGTGGCGAAGATATTCTGGAAATTTCACGCCTAGCGAGTAGGAATGCTATCCGTAACCTCAGAATCTTCAACCCACCACTGGTGGAACCTGCACATGCGCCCACTATCATGAGCAACAATAGTATCACCTTGGACAAAATTGGCCAAGCGGCGAAGTCTGCTGTTGCATATCCTGTCGAGGTGCCAATCGATGCTGCCTGAAAGGCTGCGAGTCGAAATGAGTCCGCCGAGCTGACATCTGCAGCCATGACCAGATTGACCGTCATGATTGTCCACGACCCAAGCAACACCGCCAGATAGACCTGAAGTTCGTTGTTGGTGACCACATTGAACCACTCTTTCAACCAGAGGAAGTGGTAGAGGGTGAAGTTGATGCCAGTGGCGACCATGAAGAAGATGATAATCCACTCTACGGTTGCACTCTCAAAATGCATTATTCCTGCATCGTAGGTGCTGTAGCCTCCGCTGGACATGGTTGTTAGCGCATGGTTCACTGAATCGAACAAACTGAGCTTACCCACATACCTCAGCAACGCTATCTCAGCAAATGTCAGAGCGATGTAAATCGTCCAGAGCACCCTAGCTGTCTGCGCCAGTCGGGGACGGAGACGAGAAAGTGATGGCCCAGTTAGTTCCGCTCTTGCCACGCTCATCCCTCCACCAAGTAACCGGGAAATTATCAGTATCCCGAGCATGATAATGCCCATGCCCCCAAGCCATTGCGTCAGGCTGCGCCATAGCAACAGGCTGCGCGGCTGGGCAGCAATGCAGTCTGTAACTGCAGCAGTGCATATCGGACTTGTACTGGGATCGATTACAGTCGCTCCGGTTGTTGTGAATCCTGACATCGATTCGAACCAGGAATGAATGTAGCCGACAGCCGCGGTGCTTAGATCAACATTGCCAGCAAGAAGCTC
>CAUZJP010000073.1:0-6269 GCA_963580235.1 Candidatus Thalassarchaeaceae archaeon | reverse complement strand
TTTGGATCGAGCGCATTCAAACTGTAGGTGACATACAGGTAGTAGCTAACGTTTGCATTGGCAGAGTGGGCATTGCCGTCCCACGGACTACCGTCAATGTTCGATTCGTTCAATTCACTCGCGTTGTTGCTACCAAGGTAGGTAATTGCAATTCTTCCAGGATCGCCAGCATCAACTTGTGGAAACACTGACGAGATGATTTCGACTGGGCTAATTCTAATGCTATCCATCCCCCATGATTCGCCTGAATCTGTGCTTATCGACATGTAGACGCCTTCGTCAGCCCCAGTCCAGATGTGGTATGCATTGGATTGAGTGTCGGTAGCGACTTCCGAATTCTTGCGTGGATAGGGCGTACCCACATCCTCACCCATGGATCTGTCAAACCAAGTCAATCCATTGTCCTTCGAAACGATGACGGTAGGCGTTTCGACTCTGGGCGTCACATAAACGGTCCCATCCGGTGCAGAAGTGATGGCTCCATGCAGTCCACCATTGGTGGTGGCCAATCCGAAAATCTGTCCACCAGCGTCAAACGTAGCACCACCATCAAAGCTAGTGAAGCAGAAGATTCCGAGGAGTTTGTTGTAACAATAGTACACGGCTTGGTCATAGAAAGCCTGGGAAAATTGGCCGCCGAGACCGTATCCACTACTCGTCCAAGGGCCCGATGCCAATTTGATGTGATCATTTATTGGAGTTGTTCCAGAGTCGTGTGGATTCCCCACCCAAGTTTCTCCATCATCATCGCTCCAGCATATCCAAGATGTCTCCAGACCCTGCATCTGCACGTTGAATATCCGATCCGTCACAGGGTCGACCCAGCCATACGGGTCATTGGTCTGGAATGCGCATAATGGGCCCCCCACATCCTCCCATGATTCACCATAATCACAAGAACGCATGACCTTCTCAAATGCAATGAAGAAAATGCAACCGCTGGATGTGACACCGATGCTCGGCTCGGCCCCGTCCTCGCCAACATCGCTGAAGACGAAACTGAGGTTCAGGAGCGGCACTTCGACGGGCAGGCCATCAGGCCCGGTGACGAAGGTGGTTGGCATGGGAGGTTCCTCGGATGGCAGTGGCGGAGGCTGATCATCCCCAAAGCAGCCGGAGAGTGCTGCTGAAAACATCAGGGCGACGATGAGCAACGCCTTCGCTTGCATGCTCTCATCGACTCGGCAACTGCGCAATTATGTTCCCCTTGCGCGCTGAGGTATCCATGTCTGGATTCAGACGGGCTGAAGCCGTAGAAATTAGAGCAGGAATCTCTTCTTCAGTACGCCTAGAGCGACCGTGAAGAGCGGCCCTAGGAATAGGCAGACCCCCCTCAATTCCCAGTCCATCGGTTCGAGTAGGTGGAACTCGATGCTCTGGTCAAAGCGAATGTTGTCCGTCTTACGGGTCCGAATCTCATAGGTACCCGGCTCGAGATGCCAGACGTCCCCGCACGGTTGGTGAGGGTCGGCGTCCTCCAATGCGGCTACTTCCATATGTCCGTCAACAATGAGGAACCAATCCACATCTGGACTGTAGCCATCAGGTACAACCGCTTGACAGTGGAAGGTCACCTTCACCCTGCCCTTCTCGTCGGTCATTCCAAGGAACGGCTCGATCGTGAACTCAACATTTTCGTCAATTGGCTCATCGGAGACGTTGATGGTCTGGCCAGGGGGGAATTGGAGTGACAGTTGAAGCAGGAGGAGAAGCAGGATGCTCATCGCACCCCCCTTGATTAGAAATTGGCGCGATGGTATTCGCACTGAGCCATCAGCCATGAATCTGGCTTGGATTCTGGCTTGATGAACTAATCGCCGAACTATGAGGTGTAACGAGAAGAGGTGGCTCCTTGTCGCAGCGGGGCGCTCAGGCGGGGTCGGATAGCCCCTTGGTGCCACGGAACCAGCGCAGGAAGAGATAGGTAGAGATGAGGTAGGCCACTGCCATGGCGATGAACGGCGTGCGGTAGTCTCCCCCTGCCATCAACGACGCACCGAGATAGGCTCCGACCGCCGCCAGTCCGCTGGAGAACATGCTGGAGATGCCGACGAAGGTTGCGCGCTCTGAAGGCTGCAGTTGCCCCATGCTGAATGATTCCAGCACCGGATTGGACATGTTGAACAGCGTGGTGCGCAGCACCCAGGCGAGCCCAGCGATGGATACCACAGTCTCAGGAGTTGCCAGATCAGGAGCGTAGCCAATCAACAGGATGAACGGGATGGCGGCGAAGCGGGTCCAGAGGATGGAAGAGACCTCACCCAGCCGGGCCACGACGAACGGAACAAGGAACGCACCGATGGCGAGGAACAGCGAACCGACTGCGAACACAGTGCCGATCTCATGCTCATGCGCATGCACATCTTGCAGGAAGAAGACATTCGCAAGTCGCAGCACGAAGCCAGCTCCAAGAGACAGGACTGCAGAGATCATCACGAAACGGAATACCGTCTGGGGAGTCTTGATTGCAGAGAAGAGGCCCTTCTTGGAACCTCCAGATGCCGAGGAGTCACTCGCCCCCTCCTCATCTTCCTCGATGATCGGATTGCGGCGCAGTAGAATTGCTGGGATGAGCGAGAGGAACCAGCCTCCGATGCCGACATGCACCGCGAGGCGGTACGCCTCGATTGTCGACATGCCGTCGTCAACCAGCATCATGGGCAGGTAGCCAGCGATGAGTGCCCCGAACATCGCAGCCAGAGTGCGGAATCCGGTGCCGACGCTGAACAGGTGAATGCGCTCCTTCGGCTCCGAGTTCTCGGCCATGAAAGGCACCTCCGTGACATGATGCAGCGCGCCGAAGCAGGCGGCGATAGCGGAAAAGGCGAGGATGGTGGTAGCATCGGTTGACATTATCAGTATCACTGAACAAATCGCGCCCCCTCCATCTCCGATGATGAATCCCCATTTTCGGTCCAACTTGTCAGCAAGTCGGCCAGCCGGAACCGAGGCTAACGCTGATGCGATTCCGAGGACGGCAAGCCTCAGTCCGATGAATGAGATGGGGAAGCCTATGGCGAGCAGGTAGAGATTGAACAGCACCTCCCAAGCGCCGTGGATGATGTCCATGCCGAAGATGTGGAGAAGATACATCCGGGCGTTCCAGCCGAAACTGCGAATCTTGCCGAAGTAGCTCAATTCAGTTGAGCTATCATCTGCCATCGGTCGCTTCCCTCAGAACTGTTCGCCGGTAAGTCGCTCGAACATATCTGCGTAGAGGTCGGCGGTCTGGTCGATGATTTCTTGGGGAAGTGCAGGAATGGGAGGTTCCTGTGAACCTGTTTCCCTCGCTCCGTAGAGTTTCTTGTGATGTCCGATGGTGATGTAGTGCTCCCGCACGAACTCCTTGGAGAGCGAGACGATTTCGCCGTTTGCGTATGTTTCTGAGTCCCACCAGCGGTCCTCGTCCAAGGTGCCGAACGAATCGACAAGGACAGGTTTTCTTCCGGAACCGAGGGCGAACTCCTTCTTCCCATCCACATGGATTAGGCCACGAGCACCAGCCTCTCGCTCGATGATGGCATCAATTTCCAAGACACAGTCGAGGATTGCATCGAACTCCTCTTCAGTCAAGTTAGAGATTTCCAGCGCCTCTTCTCGGTCGAGCAGTCTGTCGAACGCCTCGAACTTCGTCGAGACCTCAAGGTATGGCTTGGGAAGTCTTACACCATCTTCCAAAACAGTGCCGGGCTCAAATCCGAACTCAGATGAGTCGACCTTCCCATCGGCGTAGCGTTTGAAGGCAGACCCGGTGAGATGGTGGCGGCAGATGACTTCGAGAGGGACGAACACATTCTCCATGTCGCGTGGAATCGCTCCGGGCTCCTTGATGACCTCGAATTTCTTTCCAAGGCAGCGGTCAGGTGCGTTCATCTCGATCATGTGGGTGTCACAGATGCCAGCATCCTCCACCAGTTTGAACCAGTGGCAGGTAGTGCGGTTGAGGCTCTCCCCCTTCCGTGGGATTAGTGAGGGAATGATTTGGTCGAAGACCGAGATTTGATCGGTGTAGCGGAACTCGAGTACATTTGGGTCGTCGGTGGACCAGACCTGTTTCACCTTGCCGGAGTAGAGAAGTTCTCCCATGCGCCCGCTCCCGCGCGAGACGCCCTTGAACATTGGGCTAGGCCATCAATGAGAAAAGTGGATGATTCCTGCGCCATCCTTCTGAGCCGCTCTGAGTACCATCGTGAGATTCCGAGCGATGTCTGCAACCCCGCCGTCAAGCGGTTCGTCGGCACTCACCTTGTACGTCCCCCTCGCCAACAACCTCTCCAAGGTACGGACCTCTTCATGGTCGAGCCAGCCGTAGAGCGTGCCATATCCACCCGCAGAGAAGCGGTCATGGCCGCGCCTCTCTTCTGAGAGGCGGGTATCCAACGCCTCCACCAAACCGAGGCAGTCTGTGCCCGAATCGTCTGATTTCCCGGCAGTCGTCTTGTCCGGGTTTGAGGCGTAGGCGCGAAAGTAGGAGAGGGGATTTGCGTCCCCCCAAGGAAAGCGCCCGAGCCTGTCGCGGGTTCGACCGTCGTCGAATGGCCGGAGTCGGTTTCCACGTAGGTCCGTCGTCGAAATAGCTACCACAAGCAGCGTCGAGTCAGAATGCTTGCAGTCGCCACGGCCACCACTCAGGTCACAGCCCTCATCCAGCAGGGTCTGGCGCATCTCCTCGTCCTCTTCCCAGAGAGCGATCAAGACGCTGTCATCTGCAGGAGCCTCGCCCTCTGAGCCATCGCCGCCGCTGTTGGCAGCCTCCAAGGCGTCGGCGAGAGGTCCGGCTAGGTCGGTCCTAATTGGGGCAAAGGTGTGGAACGGCGCGGTGGAGTCATCCATTTCGCTCACTCCCTGTTCTGCCTGCGTAACCTGAGATCGCGGAGCCGCCGTTCAAATTCATCGAGTTCCTCCTCGGGCGGCTCATCAACTACTGTAGGTTCCTCGACCTCTATGAGACTCTCCTGCATATCGCTGAGGTCTTCCACCACCGATTCCTCCTCCTTACGGGCTGCCTCGTCGCTCCCTACGGCGCCGCCTCCACCTTCTGAATCAACTCCCTCGAGGTGAATTTCGCTGTCGTAGTCGGGGGCTATGTCCTCCACCGGACTCACCGCCGCCTGTTTCTTTTGGCGAGACTCTCCGCCGCTCGACTTTTGGCCACGGCGTGCCGGACGACTCTTCTCGGCGGCTGATGTCGGCCGAAGCAATCCGAGCAGATAGAGAACTCCGACGACTAGGATGGTGGCACCGGCACCGTAGAGCAAATCCGAATCGACTGGCATGATGGAAGTCTGTGCCTTGAGAATGAGGGAGGCGTTGTTGTCGGCCATGTCATCGTCAATGTCCCAAGGTGGCTCGCAGGAGAGAAGTGCGTTGACCGGAAGATCTGCGGGGCCGGCAGGCCTGTCAATCGTAAGCTTGGGAGAGATGGAGGCCATGACATCGATTTGCAGGGTATTTTCCCAGTTCCCCTGAGAGATGACCACCTTGCAGTGAGGATTGTCCAGAATCTGCTGGTTTTCACGGTTGATGAGAACATTCACCCTGCCGTCACTCGTTTCTTCGAGAGTCACCCCCACATTCCATCCAGTTGCCCGAATGACATAATCCTGCGAAGTACTGGTTGCGAGTCCTCCATCGCTATTGTAGAGCAGAACTGTCAGAGTGTGAACGCCGGCAGTACGCTGCCAGTTGGAACCACTCAAGTCGACCGTCGCTTGTTGCCCCCCTGCGACGGTGCCGCTGAGTTGCACGATGATACTGCCATCAGCGGTTCTGAGGATTGCCGTCCAATCGAATGGCGTCGTGTTGTTCCCGATTGCACAACTGGCGAGTGGGTCGGCGCTTTGGTTGGTGTCGAGTGTGCATGAAATGCTCCTGACTGTGGTAGATGCCTGCATGTGTGCGGAATACCAGAGGGTGACACTGCCCGTCGCAGTCGCCAATGTGATTTCTCCGTCACCGTCAGGCGCTGGCAGCAACCAATCCTGCCCGTAGGCGCTGAGGTTACCGCTGGTGGCGGTGCCACTGTTGACCTGCCCGCCATGGAATGATACCAACTTGTCATCGCCGAGCGCTCCCCACATCACCGGACTCGAAGCCCAAGAGTAGTCCGAGTGAATGATCGAGACATCCACGATTCGGAAGTTTCCGCCTGCGTCGGTGAACCGAAGTTGAACCTGGAAAGTGGAATGGTCCCAACCGGAATCCGGTACCAAATCGATTGGCAGCCCTCGCCATTCGTTCCAAGCGAGGTTGACCTCGGCGCTGCTCGG
>CAUZJP010000072.1:0-6285 GCA_963580235.1 Candidatus Thalassarchaeaceae archaeon | reverse complement strand
CGGTTGTCGAGTTTGCTGCGATGAATGAGGGCTCGTAGCCGACCAAGGTCGGTGGCTGGTCATCGAGTTGCAGCCGAATGGGCTGAGGCAGCGGATTGATTTCACCCGGCCCGAAATCGACCGCCATCGTGACTTGGTAGAGCCCAGTGCCGAGTGCATCCATGGTTCCGGAGAAGTAACCGTAGTTATCCACCTGCACTAGCAACGGAGTGTTTTGAGGGACTTGCAGCCAGACGCTGAATGCATTCGGCGGCGGGGCTAAGTCGGCGGCGACATAGCGCACTCGCCCGCTGAGTAACAAGCGCGCCCCTTGCGCGACATAACTGTCGTTTTGCAGGGCAGTTTCCGAGGGGTCGTCCTCGAGAGAGATGGAGAAGTCGGCGAGGCGGATGTCAGAATTGAGTATCCATCCCAGTCCGGTCACCAGCACTTGCTCGCCAGACGAGTCGGTGACTAGCAGGATGAGGTCACCTTGGGCGACCAACGGGTCGAAGAGTGGGGTGACGCTGAAGGAGATGTTCAGAAAGGTCTCATTCCCTACACCTGTCAGGGAGAAGCTATCCACCTGCACCTCAAGGTCACTTGAGATGAAGTTGCCCCCCTGCTGCCATGTGAGTTCAATGCCTTGGCCAATCACAACCACGATGCTCTCGATGTCCTCAAGCCAGTTCTCTTCGTAGAGTGTGGCGTTCAGCCACGATGGATGGGCTGGAACGATGGCACCTCCGCCCGACAGTTCCAGAGTAGCGCTCACCAGTGAGGTGGGGGAGGGGACCAGTGAGATGTAGTGGTGAAGAGCCTCCTCAAAACCAGGGCCTCCTCCGTCTAGGGAGTTGCCTGCGAGGTCACTTCCTTCGATGAAGAGGGAGACTAGTTGGCCATGAGAGTTCGCTGAATCGTCAAAGTTGGCGTGGAAGAAGTCAGTTCCCGGCTCTCGCAACAGTTGTCGGGTGCTGTATTCATCAGCCTCTGCGATGCCATCGCCGTCATCATGCTGCCCTTCGACCCAATAACGCAGCAGCAGGCTTGCATCGTCGACGCCGACCGCGTCGATGCTCTCCGCGACCGAGACATTCAGCAACTGCTGGCTGTCCGGTATCACCCGCGTTCCTGCGGGGGAGTGCAGCATCAGCCCAGGGCGGGTCGCATCGATCCTGAAGGTGAGTACGCTAATTCCCAGAGAGGTGGCGTCGAGGGGCCCTTCGATACTTGCGCTGATGGTGAAACCGCCGTACCGGTTCTCGTTCGGTGCATTTGTGTCGATTGAGTAGTCTCCGTTCACATCGACGGTAGCATTGCCGCTGACATTCTCCAATTCCACCAACACATCGCCGGGAAGAGGGAAACTTGTGAGGTCGAGGAATCGCACTGCACCACTGACCCGCAACGAGTCATTACCGGCCACCCACTCGTTCTCCATCACTTCGGGCGAGCCATCGCTTGGTGAGGTCTCGTCATAGATGTGGAATGAGTCGATTTCCATCCTCCGCTCATGGTCTGTGGTCGCGCTCGAGAGCCGTTCCGAGTGTAGGGTGTCGATGGTCCCAGCCTGCGCCAGCCATACGACGTCCTGCTCTGGAGGCCAAGCCCAACTAACCTCTAGGCTCCATTCCATCTGGCCGGTGTCGGAGTTCAGCGTCTGCCACTGGCCGGAGAGGTTTGCGACATAGCCTCCTGGGTCGTTGACCCAACTGCTTGCGTTCAGTAGTGAGTAGAGCAGCACAGGTCGATTGGCGACATCCTGAAGTTGTGGAGTGAGGGCCACCCATGAGAGGTTGGCAAGGCCTTGGTAGGAGGTCACCTCAAGACCGAACAGAGTGGAGACGCCGTTTGGCACCAAAGTCTCTGTCGGGAGTGTGATGGAGCCGATTGAGGGCGGACGGTCTCCAAGGATGATGAGCAACTGCGAGAGTTCCACGACACCTGCACTGCCGCTGCTGACATTGATGACTATGCTGACATTGCCTGTCGCATCTGGGGTGAGGTTCGATAGGTGCTGGTTGAGTTCAGTCACAAGGTCTCCATGTGGGGAGGTGGCCACAGTCGGCCTCCAGTCATAGCGCACATCGATATCATCCATAATCAAGGTCGCATTTCCACTCACATTCAGCGGGAGGTCGACGAACTCGTTGCCCCAGCTGTCGGTGAAGGTAGGGGTCGCATTTGCCAGCAGGGAGTTGAGGGTGGCTGAGAAGTCTGGAGTTGTCGAGCCGTTACTGAGGTTACCCGCGTGGTTCCACTCCCAGTTCCCGTCGTTTCCGACATCGAGTCCGGCGGTGACATCATCACTGCCCTCAAACACCACGACCAGTCGAGGTCCGTGGGTCGAGTTGTCGCGTGACACGATCTTTAGCATCGAGCCGTCCGGCTTGCTGGTGCTCTCGTCTCCGATGAACAGCAGCCCCTGATTGCTGACGCTTCCGTTAACCCAACCCTGCACCAGATTGGTCAGGCTCTGGGAGTTGAAGTCAATCCAGGTCTGCTCGAGGTTTGCCGGGCTGTCAGTCACGCTGGCCACCGCAGCACCCCGGTCGGAGGCGCCTGAGGCACCCGCGCTCGCCCACGCGTAGTCAGTCCCGGTGACATTGTCGATTGCGTTGTTCCAAGTCACGCCCGGGCCCTGTGTGACCTGCAAATTGTACTCCAACCCCTCCACCCAGTCCTTGAGAAGCGGGCGCAACTCGTAGGTGTGCTGAACGGTCACGGGTTGATTGGGTGGGTTGGCGTTGTTCACCACATCATCAACCCAGAACGAGAGGTTGGCGTCCAGAACCGTGACGGCTGGAAGTTGTGAGAGGTTGAACCAGTAGAGTCCGCGGTAGATGTGCCAGTTCGCCCATTCCGTCTTTCCGACCGGATTGATGGTGGAGTTTCCGTAGTTGCAACTACTGTGCGTGTTATTCCCCCATGACGGATTTGGTTGGTGCATGTACGAATCCCGCATGTCACTGCCCGAGAGTACAAGTTCACTCAGGGTGGAGAAGTTGACCGTAGCCGAGGTCACCGTGGCGTCGATGGGAAGACGTAGGGAATATGTCGTGTTGTATCCGCCGGATAGGTTGTATCCAACTCTGTTCCATCCGTTGGAGAATTCGTCGAGATGACCAAAAGAGCCGTTTCCCGGCCCACCGAACGCCCACTCCAAGTCTCCGTCGTCACCGACATCGATTCCTATTGTGCTGGGACTGTTGCCAAGTGCATCCGGCCACCCCTGCACATCGAACGCTGCCGAGCCGACCACCGCACTGGCCCCAAGGGTGAGATTCGTGTTGGCATCGTAACCCGGTGCTGCGAAGGTGAGGTTCATCGAGGTCGGGAATCCGTTGTTTCCGAAGTGGTTCACTTGTCCAGCCGCTGCAGGGCTGACGAGCATATTTGAGAGAGCGGGGATGGCGCCGAGCATGAGCAAGGCTAGCAGTATGGCTCTCACTCCCATGGTCGGAAGGAATTGCCACACAGCAAAGAGATTTTGGTGAGTTTGCTGAACCTTGTTGCCACAAACAGATGATAGAAGGGTCGGGGAACTAGCATCAGTTTCGTAGGTGCTCATTTGGGTGAAGTTGAAGGGCGGCCTCGGCCGGCTTGCATGACATGACGGATGAGGTGAACAGGGCTCACGCTGAATCAGTTCTCGCCTCAGCGGCCGCCAGTGGCCGCCTCTACGGCATGGGACTGCCGATGATTGCAAGCGAGAATATTCTCTCCCCGTTGGTCCGAAAGGCGACAAACAGCGACCTACACGGCCGCTACGCGGAGGGGCTCCCAGGAAAGCGCTACTATCAGGGCTGTGACGACTTCGACGACATCGAGTCGCTCGGCCTCACTCTAGCACGCAAGGTGTACAACTGTAACTTCGCCAACATTCAGTCAACCTCGGGAACGGTCTCGAACATCGCCGCTCTCAAGGCACTCGCTATGCCCGGCGACAAGATGACCGCGGTTTCAACTGCTGACGGAGGTCACATTTCGCATGCCCGCATGGGCGCAGTCGGTTTGCGTGGGTTGGATTTGCACACCTACCCATGGGACGAAGAGAGGATGGAGCCGGACGTCGACGCGGCCTGTGCCATGATTCGAGATCTACAGCCTCAGTTGGCGTTGGTCGGCCAGTCTGTTTTCCTCTTCCCGACCCCTCTTCAGGAGATGGCTGACGCAGCGCATGAGGTTGGCGCGAAGGTGATGTACGACGGCGCGCATGTGCTCGGACTGATTGCCGGCGGCCAATTCCAAGACCCGCTCCGCGAGGGTGCCGATGTGATGACCGGCTCCTCGCACAAGACCTTCCCCGGGCCTCAAGGGGGCTTCCTTCTCTCCGATTCCGACGACGAGAAATTCCACCGCCGACTCAACTCCGCCATATTCCCTGGAACCAATTCCTCCTACCACCTGCACCATGTCGCTGGAAAGGTCGTGGCACTCGCTGAGTTCGCCGAGTTCGGTGCTGACTACGCGCGTGATATCGTGAGGAATGCGCAGGCGTTCGGGGCGGCGATGGCGGCAGAGGGCTTTGATGTACTCGCTGAGGGGCGGGGGTATACCGCCAGCCACCAGATTCTGACCAGACATGGCGAGCAGGACTCGGGAGCAGGCGCCAAGGCCGCTCAACTGCTTGAGGACGCTGGAATCATCACCAACATGAACATGCTACCGGGTGACACCAAGGCGATGACCCCGTCGGGGTTGCGCCTAGGCGTCCAGGAGTTGACGCGAGTTGGAATGGGTGTTGACCAGATGCAGGATGTCGCTCGCCTCTATGCGAGGGTGTTACTGCATAGCGAGGACACAACTGCTGTGAAGGCTGATGTCAGGGAGTTGAAGGGGCAGTATCAGACAGTCCACTACTGCTTCGAGCCGGGGCCGGCCTATCCTTGATCAGAGGATGTCGATTATTCGGCTTCTCGGCTCAACCGGAGCATCGGTTATTGTAAGGCAATTCTCGATTCTCTGAAGATGGTCATCACTGAGCTCACCTCGGTGGTAGACGGTCACCCACATATCGCCCTCTTGGATCTGTAAGCCGATGTAAGCATTGAGCAGTAGTCCGACCTGCATGTCGAGAACATCGTCCATGTTTACTCTCCCAGCACCGAGTTCACCGGCAACAAGCCCGAGAGAAAGGGCGTCGATGTCGGCAATGCAGCCACCATTTTGGGCGCACACCTGAGTGGTATGGAGGTTTTCGTCAAGTAGACCGAGGGCGGTCATAACTGAGTGTTCCGACTCGAACAGAGCGTCATCCACACCCTGTCCTACGCACATCTGCACGAACTTGGTGAGCGCAGAGCCGTCGTGCAGTGAATCGTGCACCATCTGTGCACCCTCGTGCCGGTCAGCAGCGAGTTCGGCAGCCGCAAGTAGGATTCCCCCCTGTACGCAGACCAGTTCCTCAAGGTCGGCAGGCCCATTGCCACGAAGGGTCTCAATGCTCTCAAGAATTTCGAGAGAGTTGCCTATGGCGAAACCGATTGGTGAATCCATTCTTGTCAGCGTTACCGAGGTCGACATCCCCAACCCCTCTCCAGTGGCTGCTAGACTGACCGCGAGCGCCCGTGCCTCGTCCTCTGTCTTCATGAAGGCGGCTCGGCCGACCTTCACATCCATCACCAAGGCGGATAGACCGGCTGCGGCCTTCTTGGAGAGGATGGAGCCGGTCACCAGAGGAATCGACGCTATCAGTCCGGTGACATCGCGGATTGCATACATCCGCTTGTCAGCGGGGGCGATGTCTCCTGTTTGACCGACGATGCAACAACCGACCTCTTCGACTTGAGCCAAGATGTCCTTTGGTTCCAAACCGACGGTGTAGCCGGGAATTGACTCCAACTTGTCGAGAGTCCCTCCGGTGAAGCCGAGCCCGCGACCCGAAATCATCGGGACCTTCACGCCGCAAGCAGCGAGGGCGGGCGCTAGGGAAATCGATCCTTTGTCACCCACTCCGCCGGTGCTGTGCTTGTCAACGACGAGGTTCGCCCATTTCTCCGGCCATTTGAGGGTCATTCCCGAGTGTAGCATGGCATGGGTGAGTTCGACGGTTTCCTCTTCTGAGAGTCCGTTATCATAGACCTCTCGCAGCCACGCTTCGACCTGTGCATCGGTGAGTGAACCATCGACTACTCCGTCAACGAACGGTTGGATATCCAATATAGCCCCTCCAAATCGGCTCGCCAATCGGTCACTTGCCCACACTGGCGGCTGAAAACTCCTCCTCAGGGCTGTTTGCCCTTCTTGTGGAGTTCCTGCAGTTGTTCCATCGTCCAACCCGACGCCAAGGATTCTTGGACCTGC
>CAUZJP010000071.1:0-6287 GCA_963580235.1 Candidatus Thalassarchaeaceae archaeon | reverse complement strand
TTCGCAAGCGGAAAAACAAGACGGACCTGCCTCCACCGCCCGCGGGATTACCACTTCCCCCTCCACCTGGGGATTTACCTCTCCCGCCAGCGCCAAGTGCTGATTTACCACCCTTATCTAGCGATGACTCTCCACCGATTCCATCAGTGGATGTAGCCGATATCCCCTCTCCCCCCGAGCCACCTGAGACTCCAATAGAAGGTACATCGGAGGACGAAGTGCCTGTGCTCGTTGATGATATCGTCGAGGTTGTCTCTGACGATGATGAAGCGGATGACAACTATGCAGATTTGTGGCAGAACAGAACAGAAAAATCCCTACAACAGATGTATGGCCACATTGACCGGTTGGGTTCCGGCGAAGTCGGAACTCTACTCGAGAGATACGCTGACCGATTTGGACATGAACTCGACAGGGAAATCATCGTTATGAGAAAGACGGAGAGGGAAGGGCTGCGCGAGGCTTCACCCGTCGTTGAACTCATCTCTACTCCTGACGAGGATTCAGAGGATGGTGAAGTTTCTGATTCCGATGAATTTGATGAGTTGAGAATAGAACTATCCGAATTAGAGGATGGGATGCGTCCGCTCAAAAAGCAGTTTGACGCTGCCAAGTCCAAGGGAAAGAAGGCTCAGGTTCAGAAGATTGGGAAACAATTGCGGCCAATGGCCACCCGTCGAAAACTGATGATTGCAATTCTTGCTGGGGAAGAGGACATCTCAGCTCTTGACGATGACGACGCATCACCAGTGAGTCCTGCATCCGATGACGATCAGTTCCTATCATTCTTCGAAGTGGTTAACACATTGTTAGGCGATATGCCAGATGAATTTGTGTCCAATTTCATTGCAAGTAAGAACTTCCCACTTTTCGAAAAGGTTGGGGATGACCCTGCTGGAACGAACAATAAAACGCGTAAGCAATTCTTTCAGATGGTCAACAATGAGTTGGGCGATATGCCTGATGAGCAATTGCAATCGTTCATGGAGTCACCCGACTTCCAACTGTTCATTGCGATGAGCGAGATATACGGAGCGTGAAAAAAAATGGGATTGCTCGAAAAGGCTGGCAAGATGCAAACGGATGCCCCTGCGGCTACCAAAGAGAAGAAGGCCGAGAAGCCACAGAAGGCGGCTAAACCCAAAAAGGCACCGCGTAAGGCGAGGAAGCCACGCAAGGCGAAACCGGTTGTAGATGATCTGGATGAGTTTGAGGTTGAGGAGCGAGTTGCTCGAACCATGCCAGACGAGTTCATCCTCGCATCTGGCAAAGCAAGATTTGCCCGCAGCCTAATAGATTTCATCGTAACCTATGGATGGATGGTTCCAATCGTTGGAATGACTGCATATGGTACCTACTTCGATCCTACTTATTTCATCGCCATTGGTGGACTAATTACTCTGTTCAACCTGATTGTAATGCCCATCATGACCCACAGAACCGTTGGTAACTATGCGTCTTTGACCAGTTACATTACCTCAAAGGGGAACCCCCCCTTCTTCCTTCATCAGACTTTCAAGGGCCTCACTTGGCTCTTCCTTCTGGTTGGCGCATTCCTAATCGCCTCCGCGTATGCCCCCCTCTCTGGCTGGAACACAGTCAATCTCGGAATCGGTTTCGCAATTTTTGCGATCCCGTTGACCGATTGGATTGTCTCGAAGATTCGGCACGAAACAAAGCAGGGATTGTGGGATTCGATGTTCTTCGCATACATGGTTAAGCACGCCCGCACCGGTGAGGAAGCAGAAGGCGGCTTCTTCGGAAGACTGGAATCAAGTGGGGATTGGCTCAAGGACAAAGGCTGGCTCGGTTCAGAAGAGAGCGAAGATTGATTCTAATTCTAATCAGTATCCGCAGGTAATTCGCCGAACTTCAACGGTTCATGGATGAGCGGAATTCACTCAGATTCGCCGTTTTGCTCTGCCTTCAACTTGGCGAATTCTCGCATGTCTTCCCCAATCATGCCCTCTTCGATTCCGTCAATATCAGTTTCATCAACTATCTCACGACCGAGTAAAGTCTCGATAATGTCCTCCATAGTGAGCAAACCGGTGGTGCCTCCGAACTCGTCGCGAACAATCAGTATCTGAACTCTGTTATCCAGAAGAATGTCAAGGGCTTCGTCTATTGACTGTGTTGAGAGAACTGAGTAAATTGGTCGCATGATATCCATCATAGTCGGTTTGAAGTCGTCTGCTGCTGCCAATCGAAGGATATCGCTTCTCAATACGAATCCCTTGGTATCATCGATTGACTCACCACATACAGGCATTCGGCCGTGTACCATGATGGGAATCTCTGCAATTATATCCTGGACATTTTTATTTGCGTTCACATGTTTGATGACGACTCTTGGAGTCATGATTTCCTTGACCTCCCTCTCCTTTAACTTGAGTAAGTTCACGATGACTAGTTCCTCGTCCTCTTCGATGGCGTCCTCGTCCTCCATCCTCTCGGCGATAGCAGCTAATTCCTTCCTAGTGACGGTTTCCTGCGGTGCTGGAGGGAACAAGGATCGAATCCACTCAATGGGGGCGACTATCCAAATTAGGATTATGATCAAGAATCTCAAGAAGAGTGCTGTAGGGGTTGACAACTTCTTCCAGTACAATGTCCCGAGCGTCTTTGGTAAAATCTCTGAAAGCAGCAAGATGCCCAATGTCATCAATGCGGTGGCGACGAACATCGCCATCTCCACTCTCGGGTCGCCCTCGTAGAGACGAGTGACCTCAACACCCACTCCCAGTGCGCCGACAGTGTGTGCAATTGTGTTGAGTGTCAATATCGCAGTCAGAGGTCTCTCCGGCTCTAGCTTGTACTTTCGCCAGAGTGAAGCCCCCTTCCTATTCTCTGATTCAAGAAGGGCAACATGTGAGAGAGAAGTGGATAGTAAAACTGCCTCCAAAATACTGCAAATGAAGGAAACCCCGATAGCGACCGAGGCGAACACGACGAGCATCGTAAAACTCATCAGCTTTCTTGACTCCAACGGCAGAAGAACCTGCGGCTACAGCGAAGCCATGCAGCCGGGGTTATTCAGCATTTTCGGAGTATGTGTTCTAATGGCCTCCTCGACAGAACGCCGAATATCAATAAGTAATCAGTGAGTAACGGAAACGGACAATAACGGCCGTCACGCGGAGCACTTCAATGGGCGAGGCGGAGCATGTTCTCATCTGCGTTGCGTGGCCCTACGCCAACGGCCCTCTCCACCTAGGTCATGTAGCAGGCTGCTACCTGCCTCCAGACATACAATTCCGCTTTGAACGGGCTTTGGGCAACCATGTTCTGCTCGTCAGTGGTAGTGACGAGCATGGCACCCCCATCACGGTAACCGCTGAACAGATGGGGGTCGACCCTCAGGGAGTGGTCGACAAATACCACTCCATCAACAAACAGGCACTTCTCGATCTTGGTTGCTGTTGGGAGCCAAACATTGACCAGCGCGGAGTAGAATTCGGTGGCGCTCTGTTCAACAGAACATCAGACCCTCGCCACAAAGAACTCGTACAGGAAAACTTCCTGTCCCTCATGGGTGCCGGTCTATTCGAGAAAAAGACAATGGAACAATACTACGAATTGAGAAGCGATGGTGGTGGACGGTTCCTACCTGACCGATATGTCGAGGGGCAATGCCCCCAATGCGACGCGGAGGGTGCTCGTGGAGACCAGTGTGACGAATGTGGCGCAACCTACGAAGCAGCAGAATTGAGCAATCCTCGTTCCAAGATGAACCCGGACTCGAAAATCGAGATTCGTGACACTGAGCACTTTTTCTATCGATTGGACCATTTCCAAGAGATGCTTGAACAACATTCTGCAAACAATTGGGAAGTCTGGAAACCGAATGTTCGGGCGATGACGAAACAGTGGCTCGACATGGGGTTGCGGCCTCGTGCTGTAACCAGGGATTTGGAGTGGGGGATCAAACTCCCACTAGAGGGCGAAGAGTGGCTCGGAAAGTGCGTCTATGTCTGGTTTGAGGCGGTTCAAGGTTACTACACATGCGCCCGTATCTGGTCTGAGAGATACGGTTCCGAGGCTGGACATCCGGCAGGTGATTCTGCATGGGAAAGATGGTGGAAGAATGGTGAGGATGGCTCGCAGCCCCGCCATCTATATTTCCTTGGTAAGGACAATATCCCCTTCCACACTGTCATCTGGCCGGCCTTGATCATGGGACTCAACCACAGCTTCGCTGGCTTGGACCTGTCCACACCCGCAACCCTTCCGGGTCCGGGTGAACTACACTTAGAGGACAATGTCCCAGCGATGGACTTTCTGATGTTGGCAGGTGGTCAATTCAGCAAGAGCAGGAAGCACGCTGTCTGGCTTCCCTCGTTTCTTGAACGATTTGACCCTGACACATTGCGCTACTATCTGTCTATCAACATGCCAGAAAGTCATGACACTGACTTCAACTGGCCCGACTTCGTTGAGAAGGTCAACAACGAGCTGATTGGAACTTACGGTAACTTCGTTCACAGAGTTCTCACGCTCGCCGCTCGCCTTGATGATGGCTCGGGAACAAATCCGCTATCTCAATTCGATGACCCCGCTCAACTCCCTGATGAGCGCTCAAAGGTCGAGGAATTACACGCTCAGGTTACTTCAAGCCTCAAGAAACATCGATACAAGGAGGCCCTGCGCGGTGTCATGTCAATAGCTCAATTCGGGAATCAACTGCTCCAAGGTGCAACCCCATGGAAATTCCTAAGCGTCCCAGATGACCCAGATGACGAGTATCTGCTCGAAAGGAAGGCTTCTCTAGCCAAACTAGCCTTCAGTTGGCGGATTAGCCGCACCTTGGCAATTCTGAGTAACCCTTTCATTCCATTCAGCGCAGAGCGGCTCTGGAAACTACTCGACCAACCCGGAGAGGCTTCCGAAGCATCTTGGGTGGGTGCCATGGATTGGCAGGTAGAGATGTCTTGGACGACTGAATCCCCACAGCCATTATTCGGGAGGTTGGATTTGGATGAGATCCTAGCGCAGGAGCAAGCCCTTGCTAGATCTGAATCGGGTGAAACTGATGCTGACCCGACGCATGGAGTCAAGGGCGGAAAAAAGAGAGAAGGTGACAAAGTGAACGAACCACCAGAAGGAACGAAGTATCTCGATTTCGAGACATTTCTAGAAGTTGAACTGAAGACCGGTAGAATCGTGTCCGTCGAGGACCACCCGGATGCTGACAATCTGTATGTCGTGACGATTGATGAGGGCAGCGATGTGGGTCGGACCGTATGCGCTGGTCTCAAACCATACTATTCTCCGGAGGAGATGACTGGGGTGACTGTCATCTTCGTCGCCAACCTCAAGCCACGGAAACTTCGAGGTGTGATGAGTGAAGGAATGTTGCTTGCTGCTGATGATGGGGAGGGTGCGGTCCGTCTAATCACAGTCCATGGAGACATCTCTCCTGGTTCTTCAGTAAGGTGAACTTGTTGTTGAGGATTTACCACAACCCTCGTTGTTCCAAGAGCCGTCAAGTCCTGCGGACTATAGTTGATAGCGGTCTCTCACATACTGTTGTGAAATATCTAGATGGGAAGGTTACCAAAGAAGAATTGACCGCTCTTCTTTCGCGGTTGAAAGGGGAACCTGCAGATGCAATCCGTTGGAATGAAGAGGCCGCACCAGAACGCCCACCCAAACTCAAAATGGAAGATGCAGCCGTTATGGTCCTCGATGTTCCGAAACTTCTGCAAAGACCGATCGTTGACGATGGGACCATCGCGAAGGTCTGCAGACCGCCGGAAATAGCGGAAGAATTCCTCTGATTTACTCAGGCTTGTCGAAGAATTCCCACTGTATTTCGACTAATTCGGCGTTGGTTTTCGCACCTGCGTACGCCTCCAATGGCTGGGCATTCAACTTGAGGAACTGCTCACCGAACGAGAATGGCCTAAGGATTTCCTCAGCCTGCCCCCACCGGTCTACCAAGATGAGACTGACTGCAAGAGCCTCCACCGTCGACAATCTCCCCGGCTTCCCCCAAGAAACCGGGTTCGCCGCGAGTACGACCGGGAGAGTCCGACCTTCCAAAGTCGGTGCACGCTGTTGCACTTGAGTTAGAGAATCGTCTAGCCGCTTCCATGAACAGTCCAATGCGACGATGGAAGCGCCCTGCTCGATGCTCGGAGCATCATCTGGCCCAAGTATCGTCCCAGCCACCGGGTCAAGAAGGAAGCCCCGTCTTGGAGGGCGGCGTATCTGTTCGTGGATTATTGCAAGACCCAACCTTTGTAACTTTCGAGCAGTACACTTTTTCGGGTCAGCCTGTGAGA
>CAUZJP010000070.1:0-6474 GCA_963580235.1 Candidatus Thalassarchaeaceae archaeon | reverse complement strand
GTCCTCGAGTGAATATGGCACAATTCCGATTGGGGTGTAGATCAACGGAACCAATTGCGGCCATCTTCGGACAGCTTCAAGCACCTGCTTGCCAATCGTCTCTCGCCATGGCCCCTGCCGGTTGTGGAAGACTAGCAACCTCCTATCTTCGCAATCACAATCTCGCCCCAAATGGTCGACGTGAGGTGGCCTCCAAATCATCCAATTCTTCGCCCTCAGCACACGGGGTTGGAGTGGCAGGTCCTGAGACCACTGAACTCCACCAACTCGACTTGCGACGGTGTTGTAAACGAGTTCGCCGGGGAGATTGTCGTAAAGCCAAACCGTTGCCTCGCGCAAGTAAGGATTGCAGTGGCTGCGCTTCTCAACCAAGTGCCATATCTCACCATCCCGCACCGCTTGGCGACAGCGGTGAATTTCGGAGTGGGTCACCGCGAGATTGTGCCGTGCTAGTAAGGAGTGGCGCTCATCGTCAGCCATTTCCCGGACTTTCTTGGGCGTGGTATTGCGCAACACCCACGAGTCTTCTGGCCATTCCTTCAGGCCATCCAGTTTGACAGTCCCTGTGGGAGTCAGCAACCGGTTGTCTTTGGCGAACAGCGCATAGGCAGCAGAGTCGAACAGGTCAACTCCCAGAGCGATGCAAATCGGGAACAACATCGGATGTCCGCAACCGAACAGATGAACCGGCCTTTCGGGAGTGAGCTGACTCTTGGTTGAAACGATGATTTCGACCAACTCTCTGTACCGCTGATTCTCCATCAATGGGACAATTCCGCCTATGGGATGTACTGCGAAATCCATCTTTGACATCAATTTGGCCGATTCCTCCCTCAGTACGCTGTGAGTTCCTCCTTGGATCGGACCATTCAGCAGAGTTTCGCCTGCCGCCTCGAGAGCCGCTGGACCCCGTCGCGCGGTCTCGGCCACCGCTTCAGCCAACTCTTCGAAACTCATATCGGGGCGACCGAATACATCCATCATGGTGGCGATGTCGACACCAATGTTGCGCTGAAATTCGACGACTTCTACCTCACCGACTTCTACATCGCCGTAGATGTACTGCTGAAAGGTCCCCGAATCGGTCATGATGACTCCGGGATAGTCCAGCAGATCGTGGACGCCTCGCGACAAGGCGTGCTCCTTCAGATTGTCATGTTTCCAGATGACATAGGAATTAGTGATTAGTCCCCTAAATCCCATGGCCCACATTTCGGAGGGTTTCACTGTCAAGATGTTCGGATTGACGACTGGGAGCAGGGTCGGAGTGTCGAGCATGTCTGTTGAGGTGTGGAGTATCCCAATCCGTGCCCAACCATCTCGGTCAGTCACCTCGAATTTGCCGTGGTCGCCCTCCTTGCAAGGCTCCGTCTCCTCTGGAAGTTCCATCCTCAAGCCTCCTGCGGGTTCGCGGGAGTCGACTTCCCTTTTGGCGGCATCGGCCACTCAGGACTCATCGCCCGGAGGGTCATTGTGACCATCTTCAGAGTGGTTAGCGTTGTAGCCTTGGAATTCGGGGTTGACTTCATCGTAACAGTCGCCGTCATAACCGTCGATGCGTCCGTCATTGTCGTTGTCGATGCCGTCTCCACAGTTTCCATCGCTGCCGAAGAGGCCTCCTGGGCCACCGCCCCCATCATCGGAAAACATGAACCAAGAGCCAACGGCGGCGACGATGAGCAGCATTCCGATGGCTGTCCATGCAGCGGTGCCCCACCCCTCCTGCTTGTGGACCACTTCGACCGTCACCTTACGCGTGAGGCCATCTTCAGAAGTTTCGGAAGTAGCCGCGTCAATCGCAGCCTGTGCGGCTTCATCCTCGGCCATCGAGCCCGACTGCCTTTCACAACATATCAGTTGTCGCCATAGCGGAGCAGGTGAATCGAGCCCCCCTCAATCCGCAACTCCACCTCGGGAGGAACCGTCTTGCTACGCGGAACTGCAAGGATCTTGACTAGTCGACCTGAAGCATTCTCTTCCAACATGTCGACCAGGTGTTCGCTGAGTGTCATCTGGTGAGCCGTCACCAAAACCGCGGCGGCGTGACCGTGGGCGCTGATGTTAACTATCCAATCGTCGAAAGGCGGCAACATCTGCCAGCGCAATTCGTAGCCCTCGGGCAGACCGATGTCAACCTCGCTCAAAGCCGCCTCCAAGTCGGCATGCCAAGGACTCTCTTCAGCCGGCATGACATCACTCGACAAAAGTCACATTACCATGTTTGAGCACGAACTCACGGCCCAGTTCATCGAAGGTGTCGAGAAGTGAGGTACTGAAGAAGATTGTAGCGACCTCGGAATCCATCAGAAGATCGTTTTGGATGCCTTGCAATGTCCCCGGAGCTGCCCCGCATGCGATGCACGCGCCATCGAGATTCAGTTGTAGGGAAACTGCCTCAGAACCGTTAGATTTCGCGACAACCTCCGCCGAGTCCACGACGATTCCCCCGCCATGCCCGGAAAGTGCCGCTCTAACATCGCCCAAACGGGCCAATATTGCTCCAACCAAATCGTCACTAGCCTGTTTGACCAGTTCGAGTAAAGAGAGACCAGCCAACCGTTCCTCCTCCGCCGGGTCGAGCACCTCGGCCATCCGATTCTTGGCCTCCCCTGCCATGCTTCCCGCCACTTCAAAACGATACAGGTCAGCGAGGTTGTCGGCGGAACCGTCAGAGAGGTCATCCTCTACCATTGAACATTCGAGAACGGCCGGCTGCTTTGAGCCATTGCCCGCAGCAGCGAGGCGAAAGTGTTCGGTGTGGAGTCCTATGGACTCACCATACGCCCTAGAATGGCATGGATGGGTAGGACACGCCTTCATAAGGTGGGCGCGGACCCATTGAAACAGAGTGGGCTTGACATGGCTGAAGAGGGTGTTCTCGAGATTCGCAATCTGCATGTGGAAATCGGCGGCGAGCCGATTCTGAAAGGCATCGACCTGACCCTGAAAAAGGGCGAGATTCACGCCTTGATGGGTCGGAATGGCAGCGGTAAGTCAACTCTCGCAAATGTGTTGATGGGTCACCCTGACTACGAAGTGACGAACGGCACGGTCACGCTCGACGGCGAGGACCTACTCGAACTCGCCGCGTGGGAGAGAGCCCGCGCCGGCCTCTTCCTCTCATTCCAGTATCCACAGTCGGTACCCGGACTGCAAGTGGGCAACTTCCTTCGCAAGTCGGTTCAAGCCCTTCACGGAGATGACGCACCCTCGGCGCGTGAGTTCCGCGCCGAGCTGAACGCTGCCATGGAGGCGCTCGACATCGACAAGAAGTTCCTCGGACGCTATGTCAACGATGGCTTCAGCGGAGGCGAGAAGAAGCGCTTCGAGATCCTTCAACTGATGCTCATCAAGCCAAGAATCGCTATTCTCGACGAGACCGACTCCGGGCTCGACATCGACGCCATGCGCACCGTCGCCGACGGAATTAATGCCTCGGTAGAACACGCCGCCTGCCTCATCATCACCCACTACCAACGCATTCTGGAGCATGTCAAGCCGGACCACGTCCATGTGCTCATCGATGGTCGAATAGTAGCCAGCGCCGGCTACGAACTAGCAATAAAACTCGAAGACAAAGGCTATGAGTGGCTTGAACAGGAGGCTTCAGCATGAGCAGCGATGCACGAGAGGCGGTTGGCGACTACAAGGCCGGCTGGCACGACCCGGAACAGGCGACCGTCCGATTCGACGCCGGCTTGTCAGAACAAGTCGTCCGCGACATCTCGGAACTCAAGGGCGAGCCGGAGTGGATGACCGACATCCGAGTGAAGGCGTACCACCACTTCATGGAGCGACCGATGCCGAATTGGGGCTCTACAGAGTTGCTCAACTCAATCGACTTCGACAAAATCTGCTACTTCCTGCGGTCGGGTGATGGGACCAAAGAAGATTGGGACGAAGTTCCAGAAGACATCAAGAACACCTTTGACAGGCTCGGAATCCCCGATGCAGAGAAAAAGTGGCTCGGTGGCGTCACAGCCCAGTACGAAAGTGAAACAATATACCACAGCATCCGGGAAGACCTGGAGTCTCAGGGGGTCATTTTCCTCGACATGGACGCAGGCCTGAGAGAGTATCCGGAAATCGTCAAGAAGTACTTCTGCAGCATCATCCCCTACCAAGACAACAAGTTCAGCGCCCTCAACACCGCGGTCTGGTCCGGCGGCTCCTTCCTCTACGTTCCAAAGGGAGTTCACGTAGAGTTGCCAGTCCAAGCCTACTTCCGAATCAACTCGGAGAACATGGGGCAGTTTGAGCGCACCCTGATAGTTGCGGAAGAGGGCTCGTCCGTGTCATACATCGAGGGCTGCTCGGCGCCTACCTACTCAACAGATTCGTTGCACAGCGCCGTTGTGGAGTTGATTGCACTGCCCGGCGCATACATCCGCTACACCACCATTCAGAACTGGTCGAACAATGTCTACAACTTGGTCACTAAGCGGGGTGTCGCACATGAGAATTCAACCATCGAATGGGTTGATGCCAATGTCGGTTCGAAACTCACGATGAAGTATCCTGCCATCATTCTGAAGGGCGATGGCGCCCACGGCGAAGTCATCTCAGTAGCCTACGCCGGTGAAGGAATGCATCAAGACGCCGGGGCGAAGGTGCACCACCTCGCCAGCAACACAACCAGCAAGATCCTCTCCAAGAGCATCTCCAAGGACGGTGGCCGGGGAAGCTACCGGGGCATGGTGACGGTGAGCAAGAAGGCGGACAACTGCAAGGTGAATGTCGTCTGTGACGCACTCATTCTCGACGAAAAGAGCCGCTCTGATACATATCCCACGATGGAAATCAAGAACTCATCCTGCCGCTGCGAGCACGAGGCTTCGGTAAGCAAGGTGAGCGACGACCAGGTCTTCTATCTGATGAGCCGGGGCCACTCAGAGGATGAGGCATTGGCTCTCATCGTCAACGGCTTCTTCGAGCCCTTCGTGAGAGAACTGCCGATGGAATACGCGGTCGAGTTGAACAAGCTGATGGCACTGGAGATGGAAGGCAGCATCGGTTGAGATTCGGTTCCAACCTCACTCAGAGACCTCGAGCCACAAAGATTCGCCGGAGGATAGACGATGGATGCAGCAGCGACCTATCTTGACCTGCCAATACCCAACCGGGCCAATCATCTCTGGCGTTACACACCGTGGCATCGCATTCACCCGACCGGCAAGACCGCCTATCTCCCAACCACCATTGCACCCCCAGTCATCCACCTAACCATGCTCGACGGCTCTGAGCCACCCGAGGGAGTGACTATCTCGGCTTCTGAAGGTGTGGACAGTGTAGCGCCTGTGGACGATGTCGCGGCCGCCTTCATACGGGCCCTCACCGCTGGAGATTCTGTGACGTTGAGTGTTGCAAAGGGTGTTCGACTCAAGCAACCGCTCCTCTTGCAGGTCGAGGCGGAGGGTGATGTCTGTGGAATCCACTTCAACCACGACATAGGACCTCGTTCAGAAGTTGAACTCATCACGGTCTTCAAGGGCAACGCTGAGTGGCTCGGAGTTCTGCGCGAGGGAGTCATCGGCGAGGGAGCCATTCTCAATGACATCGTGGTCAACAGGCTCGGTGGCGGAATGATGCTCCGAGTCGATGCCATCCGCATCGAGCGGGATGCCCAAGTAAAGTTTGGCACCGTCGGTGCTGGGGGTAAGCGGACGAAGGCTGACTTGCGCTACCACATGGTAGGTATTGGCGGAAGTCTCGAGGTAAAGGGCTCGATTATGTCAGAAGGCGAGCAACACAACGATTCCCACATCGAGATCATGCACGATGCGCCGATGACCTACAGCCGCCTCAACTGGCACTCGTCGTGTGGCGGTAAGAGCCGTACCATCGGCACCGGTATGCTGCGCATCGCCGACGGCGCTAGGGGCTCCGACGCAAGCCAACTGTTCCACAACCTGTTGCTCTCACCTCATGCCGAGGCGGACTCGATTCCCGAACTGGAGGTTCTGGAGAATGAGGTCGTCGGGTGCGGCCATGGAACCGCCAACGGACCGGTCGACGAGTCGCAGATGTTCTACTTGCAATCGCGCGGCTTCTCCGAAGTGGGTGCAAGAGGACTGCTCATCGCAGCATTCCTCAACTCCACCCTCTCCGACATGGGCTCCGACGCGGTCCACGACTGGCTCAAGGACCTGCTCAGCGGTGGACTGGCATCACTCACCAGTTGAGCCATTCAAAAATGGCCCAATTCACACCTTCCAACACGGACCAAGAGGTGTATTGGCGCACTATGACGGTGCTACTGCATCATATGTCATCCCAATTCTGAATTCGTCAAAGAAAATCGAATTGTTCGTCAAGGTAGAATCCTGACCGACCTCGCCTCGATAGAGACCTGCCTTCCAGTAGTGAGGACGCCAGTTGTGCATGTTCGGCCCCGTGGTTGGCGTGCCATTCGTGATCGATTCTCCATTAAGCCACACCTCGGTGTAGCCATCTTCGGCCATCGACCACCCGATG
>CAUZJP010000069.1:0-6516 GCA_963580235.1 Candidatus Thalassarchaeaceae archaeon | reverse complement strand
ACGCCTACCTCCGGGGGAATGGAATCTATTCCAAGCGTCTTCAATCGTGCCAGCTCATCGGAATTGATTCGCTGCAATCCGCGAGCGGTCAAATGCTGCTTCGCGCCTCTCTGTCCCACTTCGGAATCAGACGCTATGAAGCCCTCCTGACGCAGCCTCTTCAATTCGGCTGAGGCGTGGGGGAGTCGTAATCCGACGGCATTCGCCGCTTCGCTGACCGTCGAGGGACCATCCGCCAAATGGTCGAGAAGCCGACGACGGTAGCCGCCTCGAATCAGCTTCGCTTCTCTGCCCACTTCACACCCACCATGCGGATTCACCTTCGGCACAAACCGTCTGCGCCTAATTCTACGCGTAACGCGCCCGCACTTTAATTGTCCGGTTAGTTACAATTGATTACATATTTCCAGTGGAGAATGTTCGGTTTTACTTACTCACCACAAATAGTAATAGTTTGAAGGGGGTAGTTTTCCGTCACATTCCGTAACTAACCTTGCTCATCTGTGGTAATGGTTATATCAGCGGCAGCATTCCACTGAGAACGACGGTGGTTCAGAACAAGTGAATAGCCAGTCTAACCAAAAATGACGGAGGGAGAAACAAAGATGAAGACAGTAAGAATCAGAGAGAAAATTAAGGTATTCTTGGCAGAACGTCCACGCAATACTGCAGAGATACTAGAGCACATCAACACCACCATGCGGCACGGGACGACCAGCCAACAGCTTGGAAATGTACTCTCCAAAGACAAGGACATAGTCAAGGTAGGATACATCAAGCGGAGTGGAATCCTCTCCGGCGGATACGACATCTGCGAGTGGGCTACCGTGAACTGGGTGAAGGGAAATGTCCCGGGCTGGGAACAGGGTGACCCGATCCTCCTCGACAAGACAAGCCCCCGAAATGGCGCGCTCGGAATGTTTGGACGCACTAACATCCTCGCCCGAAAAAAGACCGGCGTACAGAAACCCCTACCGCCGCCCAAGCCAATCAAAATCGACCTCAACACCCTCACCTGCGACCAACTCAAGGACCGACTCCGCAAGGCTGGCCTCACGGTCAGCGGCAGGAAGGCAGACCTCGTCCAGCGACTGTCTGGGTACGACGACCCGATGTTCGGCTGAATTGTTCCGGAGCCTCTTGGCGGCAAATCCGAGGTTCGCCTGTTCGGGCCGTGCCTCACACTTCTGGAGAGAGTTCTCAGTCATTGAGCGGAATCTCAAGAAGTGAAGGGCCGTTCGCCATCCACTCCAACCCTTCTTTGACCCATCCCCAAATCTCAGCGAGGCGGTCCTGGTCGACATCGGCATACTTGGCAACAATCCGAATCGCCTCAACCTCCGTTGGATGAACCTCGCCGTCGGCCGCCGCAAGGAAAATCCCGTCCCGCAGCGCCAACCTCAAAGTTCGCTTGTCCATCCCTTTGATCGTCTCTTCGACATCGTAATCGTTTCGAAGCAATTCGCGCATCTGACTGCGCAACTTCGGATTGATGAGCATACGCGCCATTCGGCTCTCAAAGAAGGCCATTTCCTCAGGCCTCAGAACATTGTCAGCATTGGCGATTATGGCCAAGACAATCATGTAGTCATCCCGGTCGACGGCGAGGAACGCATCAGGGTGTGAGGGCTTCATGACGCGTTGGCCAATGCACTACCTATCAATAACCTTCGGGGCGGCGCGCGATGCTCCCGAAAGGAATATTCACCTCATTTCAGACTCGATACGGACTCAGGGAAGAGAGAATAACTCACAGTTCAGAATACTGAAATGATGAGGTGTCTCACGATTCATGACTGACTAGCCAGTCTCCGGAGCGTGCGAGGCTGTTCATCTTCGCACGGTGGGCGAAGGAGGCTTGACTATCCTGAGCCGTGCCTGTGGCCCAGGTATTGAGGGCAGCCGCCTGGAGCGCCCTCCCATAGGAGTAGGAGAGTTGCCATGGATGGTCGACATCCATCGAGTTCATCAAGTTCAGATGGACGGTCGCGTCTTCGTCAGACTGTCCACCAGAGAGGAAAACAAGCCCGGGGATTTCGGCAGGAACATGGCCGGTCATGCAATCGACTGTGAGTCGGGCCACCTCTTCTCGACTCAACTGATTCTCACACCCCTTGCCGGCGATAATCATGTTTGGTTTGAGCAATGCACCGGGCAGGTGGACCCCCTGCTCGGCGCAGGCGGCGAAAGTCTCGTCCAAGACGCGGGCGGTGACATCGAAGCAAGTCTGACCGTCGTGGGTACCGTCCATCAAAACCTCCGGCTCGATGATAGGAACCAGACCCTGCTCTTGGCAGATTGCTGCGTATCGAGCGAGGGCGTGGGCGTTTGTCGAGATACAGGCGTCACTCGGTATTCCGTCACCGATTATGATGACTGCCCGCCACTTTGCGAACCGGGCACCGAGCGTGAAGTACTCGGCGCAGCGCTCTCTCAAGCCATCCAAACCTTCGGTGATCTTCTCGCCTGCATGGAAGGCGAGTTCCTTCGCGCCGGTGTCTACCTTGATTCCAGGAATCATGTCACGGCTTGCCAAATAGTCGGGAATCGGAGTGCCGTCATCGGCGTTTTGTCGGATGGTCTCATCGTACAGGATGACACCACTGATGGCAGATTCACAGCCGGCGGTGGCGAACAGGTTCGCTCTGTATGCGCGCCTCGCCTCTTCGGAAGTGTCTAGACCAACCAACTTCAACCGGTTGCTCATCGTACCCGTGCTCTCATCGGCCGCAAGAATGCCCCTTCCCGGTGACACAAGTGCGTTTGCTGTCCTTTCTAGAAGGTCAATGTCCACTGCCCAACACCAATCCGGGGACCGGGGTCGTGGCCTTCAAGTCATCGCCAAATGGCTGTCCTCGTAAACCGTGAAATGACTGCTAAGTATGCAATATGACGAAATTAGTGGCAGATTATATTACAATCAATTTATTTATTATCAATCGCTCCCAATGCCACTTAGGTGATGGAATGGCAAGAATCTGTAGTGTGTGTCAAGATAGCGGACACAACAGCAGAACCTGTCCAATAATCAATCCAAAGGCTGCCGAGAAAAGAATGAGGCGAAACGACGGCCGCAGACGAAAGCGCAGAAGCTGCGCTGAGTGTGGCGCCAAAGGCCACAATGTCAGAACCTGCCCCATACGCCACCCTGACCGAATCCAAAAAATCAGACGGTCACGGGGCGGTTCTCGGATTTGTGGTGAGTGCGGTGATCTCGGCCACAATATCAGGACCTGTGAGTTGGTTAATCCTGAAGCCGCTGCAATAAGGCTCTCCAGAATTACCAAGCGGCGCGTTGGCAGGGTCTGTGGAGAATGCAACAAGAAGGGGCACAACATTCGTACCTGCCCAGTTCTCCATCCTGAAAGAGCGCTTGCGGCCAAGATGAAGCGACACCGAGGAAAGCGAGTGTGCAGCGAGTGCAACAAGTCGGGCCACAACAGCAGAACCTGCCCTATTCTACACCCTGAGAAGACACTCGCCAAGAAAAGGCGCCGACGCGGGAGGCGAGTTTGCGGTGAGTGCAACAAGTCGGGCCACAACAGCAGAACCTGCCCTATTCTACACCCTGAGCGTGCGAAGGCTGCCCGGCGAAGGAAGGGGCGCAGGAAGTGTGGCGTATGCGGTCGTCTTGGTCACAATTCTCGGACTTGCAAGAAGGCAAATTGAATGGTAAAGGCAGACTTGACCTGTCCAAAATGCGGACATGTGGAGAGCGTGGAAATGCCCACCGACTCCTGCCTCTTCTTCCACCGATGTGCCGGCTGTGAAGAACTGTTGAAGCCGCTTGAGGGCGACTGCTGCGTCTTCTGCTCGTATAGCGACCAACTCTGTCCACCAAAGAACGAGGATGACTCCTGCTGCTGACACTTGCCGGGCGGGGCGGGAGGCACACACCCTCCAAACGACACCAGGAATCCCATGTGGGCCGCTGAACTTCGTTTCAGCGTGGATGCTCCGAACTGATCAACTGGCGACTGCCAGTCATGACATCGATGATTTCCGAGTGAACTACGACCCTATCTCCAATCTCTTCTACTCCTGGGAGATAACCTGAGCAGACGCCGCTCGCCACAAACAATGCATCCTCACTCGTGCACAGGTCGTCCCGACCCCAAAGGCGGTCGACATCATCGCCGAGCATCTCGCGTGCGCGCCGTTCGTGGTCTTCTGTGGTGGTCACAAGTCGGCCTTCGAAATGGGCACCGAGTCCACGCAGGGCGGCTGCGGTGATCACCCCTTCAGGGGCTGCTCCGATTCCCATCAGCAGGTCGACCTCCGAGTTGTCGGGATCGGCGGCGTCCAACGCCGCCGAGACGTCGCCGTCACCGATGGGCAGGACCGTGACCGCCATCTCCCTCAACGCCTTGATGAGTTCCGTGTGCCTTGGCCGGTCCATCACCACAACGCGCATCTCGTCAATCCGCTTGTCAAGGGCCGATGCGGCCGCTTCGACATTGTATGGGACATCTGCCTCGAGAGAAATCTCTCCGGCGACCTCAGCCGGCCCGGCCAACTTGTCCATGTAGCAATCTGGAGCGTGCAGGAGGGTGCCGCGCGGAGCGGCAGCCAACACTGCGATTGCATTGGGCAAGTCCTTCGCCACATGATTGGTACACTCCAACGGGTCTACCGCGATGTCGACTTGAAGCGCTCCCGCTACCCCTTGCAGCGAGCCGAGCGGCTCACCTATCCAAAGCATCGGTGCGTCGTCCCGCTCTCCCTCGCCGATGGCAACTCGTCCATCGAACGGAACTTGGTCGAATACGGCTCGCATCGCCTCCACAGCGGCGCCGTCAGCGGCCTTGCCATCGCCTCTACCCCGCCACGGAGCAGCCGCTATGGCAGCCATCTCGGTCGCCCTAACGAAGTGTGGAGCAAGGTCACCGACGCCGCCCATGGCCGTGCGAGGGTGGAGGGGTTCTCAATGCTGCGGGTCTGGTTTCTTCAGCGGCAGACTGGGGAACTCTGAGCAACCGCTCAGCGCGTGGGGGAGTCACCCTTTCGCTTCTCAAGAACTCGGACCTCTTCGATTCGAGCCTCGGGGTATTGCCCATCCTCATCCTTCTCGAGCGACTTCACCATGTCCCAGACGCAGAGCAGTCCGGCGCAGACTCCGGTCAATGCCTCCATCTCGACCCCGGTCTTCCATTCGGCGCGCACGCGCACGAGGCAGCGCACTCCGAAATCCTCGATATCCCAATCGACATCACAGGCGGTGAGGGGGATCGGGTGGCAGTGGGGGACGATGCGCGGTGTCTCCTTGACCGCCTGGATGGCGGCGATAGTGGAAGCCTGTACGACATCACCCTTGCGAATCAAGCCTGCACGGATGGCGTCAATCGTATCGGTTTGGAGAGAGATGAAGCCGCTTGCCGTAGCCTCACGGGGAACTATCGGCTTGCCGCCGACATCGACTATCCCCTCTATTCGCTCATGCATGTCGCTCACCCGAGTCCAGCCTTCCAAATCGCTCCGTCAGCCCTAACCTCACGCTTCCACAGCGGGGCTTGTGCCTTCAGTTCGTCGATGAGCCAACTACACGCCTCAAACCCTTCAGCTCGGTGTGGGCTGGCCACATGGATTGCGACGATTGGCTCGCCAGGCTCAACTGAGCCGGTTCGATGGGAGATGGCGACAGAGTGGACTCCGAACGCCGCGATGGCCTGCTCGCCGAGGTCGTCCAACACGATGGGAAGTTGCTCCTCCCATGCATCGAACTCAAGCCGCTCGACGGTAACCCCATCCTCTTCTCCTCGGGTCACCCCGAGGAAGGTCACCACGCTGCCACAACCGGTCAAGTCCAACTCCGCCCGAAGCGCATTGACATCGAGAGATTCTGGTGCAATTACCACCGACACCCGATTTGCAGTCCCGCGACTGCCACCTGATGAGGCCGATTCGGCATTCACTTCGTCAACTGACATTCGTTACCAACCGGTGCGGCCAATCCGCTTGAACCCGCCGCTGGCGAACCCTTCATGCGAGAAGTGCGGCTCGAACGTCTCGATGTCTCCTCCTGTGTCTGAGAACGAACCCATTCAGGTGATGGGTGCAGGCCTGTCTGGATTGGCGGCAGCGATCATCCTCGCGAAGGCGGGAAGAGAGGTTCATGTGCACGATATTCGGGAGGATTCGGGAGCCCGATTCGATGGTGACTTCCAAGGAATCGAGAACTGGACGAGCGATGTGGACTTTCTCGACGAGATGCGGGAGTGGGGGATTGACCCTGACGAATTCAAGACCACCTCATTTCACCAGGTCAACGTCATTCATCCCGACGACATCATCACAAAGGCGTGGAGCCCTACCGTCGCATTCCGGGTTATCGAAAGAGGGACAGCCCACCACACCATCGACCAGGGGCTGAAGCGTCAAGCGGTTGCGGCCGGCGTACATCTTCACTACAAGTCGCGAGTCAATCCTGAAGATTGCCGAATCGTCGCCGCCGGGCCAAAGGACACCTCCGCCCTCGCCTATGGCGAAATCTTTGAGACCTCGCACCCCGACCATGTC
>CAUZJP010000068.1:0-6545 GCA_963580235.1 Candidatus Thalassarchaeaceae archaeon | reverse complement strand
GGATTCAACCGCCCGGCGAGCCTCTATGTCATTGATGGAATGTTGAACGTATCCTCACAAATAACCGTGACAGTGATGAACTCGGGTAACAACCCCTCCGGCTCCTTCCAGATGAGTCTGGTCGTCCTACACGACGAATACACCGGATTTGAGATTCTCAATACCACCCTCACCGTGAGTTCGATTGGCTCCCAAGGGACGACCACTGTGAGTTACACCTGGATACCCCGCTACGGCGGAAACCACACGATGGTGGCAACCACATTGCACGCCACCGATGACAATTCGGGAAATGACGCATTCTCCCGACCCATTGCCATAGGCCAGAATTACTTCAAGTGTGACAATCAAGCCTCATGGAACTTCGACCCCCATTGGCAACTTGATTCAACTGTCTCGCTGTCTGGCTCATCCTGCCATGTCGGCACCAGCGGAACTTCTAGCAGCCACGGCTCGAATTGGGACACATCGATGACCAGCCCTTCATTCGACTTCTCAAATGCCCACCAATCCCCGAACACCTATGCTAAACTCGGGTTCTTCTACACCGGCTCTGGAGGTAATGGGGATGGCGTCAGAATGGAGTTCCGTGACCCCTTGAATGGCCAATGGCTGAACACAGTAAACAACGGATTCACACTCAGTGGAATAGTTGATGGTGACTTGACCGACAGCACCAACTGGCTCATCCAAAACGAACTGAACCGGCCGGGAGGCACTGCAGAGCCAGGGGTCGTCATCCCAACTTCAACCTTGAGTTCGCAGACAGAATTCAGGTTCAGATTCATCTCTGACGGCAGCAACAATGAACAGGGATACTGGTTTGAGGACATTGTACTCATCTACGAGGAAAAGGCTTGGCCAGAGGAGTTCGGCGTTACAATCTCAAAGGGAATTGATGGCCACGCTCGTCGAGGTCATTGGGCTGAACACATCGTGACAATCCAAAATGTTGGTAACCTTACCGATCGATTTACGCCGTCGATGACCGGCTTGCCCTCAGATTGGGATTACCAGTTCATACACATGACTGGCTCTACCATTCTACCGAGTATGTCGCTGGAACTAGAAGCCGGCGAGTCAATCAGTTATCGGGTACAGATCAAACCCGGGCCGAGCGCCACCACTGGTACACATGCTGGGACTACAACCATCACTTCAGATACTCACGGCGCCACCTCTGCCAGCATCGTCCTCAACACGGTTGTAGACCCTGAGTACATTCCAGTGTGGGTTGATATTCCACACTCAATCTACTGTCTCCCAGGGTCTTCCTGTGAGTTCTCCATCAACCTGAGCAACCAAGGTGATGGCTCCGACACCTTTGCGATCTCGTCGACACCAGTCGTTCAGTGGGACAACTGGTCATTCGGCATCTCCTTCAACCAACCATCTACTGTCACCCTTTCACCTCTTGGGACTGCTGAAGTTCTGATAGCGGCAGATATTCCTTCAGAGGCCCTGCCGGGGCAGACCGCCTCAATAGATGTCGTCGCCACCAGTCAGGCGGACCCAGCTGTCAGCGATATCATCCGAGTCAATCTGACCGCATCCATGGTTTCGGATGCCAGTGTCGGCGTGAATCCGTCAGATGTGCCCGTCAATGGTTGGTGGATAGAGCCGGGGGAATCGATTGAGATTCCCTTCACCATATGGAACAACGCGACCAGTCAAGACTCATTCACATTCTCTCTTGACGAGTCGAGTATGCGGGGCTGGAACGCAACACTTCCCGCCATGACCACTCTAGTAGTCAGGCCAAGTGAAACCAGCCGAATCATCGTCACACTGACCGCACCGATGAACGCTCAGTCGGGCGACCCTGCACCAATCTTGAAGCCGGGAGCAGTCAGTCAGATTTCGGGCACCTCAGCAGTACCGACAGATTACAGTGGAGTCCGTGTCAAGATGTTACACGAATTGGTTCTCAGGGTAATCGACACTCCACAGTCGGTCACACCTGGTCAGGCAAATACGGCAGTTTTCGAGATTGAAAATAATGGCAATGGTCCCGAACTAGCCACTGTTTTGGTCGCTGGTCTCCCTTCGACATGGCAGTATGTCATCGAATTCGAGGGCGTTCCACTCTCAGGTCCAGTTTCCCTTTCGCCGGAGTACGAGGGGCTGGATGTCAAACAGTTCCAATTAATCATCACACCACCCGGTGGTGAAGATGCCAACTTGAACATTGAATTGACAGTTAGTGTCGCTCCCACAGAGGGCTCCGAACTGGATGATTCTGACAACAGCCACACATTTGAGGTTCTGACCGAGAGGATCACCCGCCCTATGCTCACCTTCGATACAACTGAAATCAATTCTCGAACCAATTCCACCCACATCTTCGGAATGAGCTTGAGAAATGATGGAAATGCTGTGGACCCAGCGATTCGAATCCGGATAGTTGCCGATTCGATGATACCCGGAATCTCCACCACTCTGACATTTGGCGGTACCAGCGTCGGCCTTGTCGAATGGATTGATGCGCCAATCCCGCCACAGATGGATTACGACCTAGTCTTGGTCATTGGAATCGCCAATGATGTGCCAGTTGGTACGCAGGTGACTTTCACGATCACCGTCGAGGGTACTGATGACAACGACGGGAACTCACAGACCATCACAAGAACACTCGTACTCACTGTGGATTCTCACCGTGAAGCCTATTTCACTCACTCAATTCCCGATGCTAGTATCCTTGAGCCCGGACAACGCTCCACCTTTACCGTCAATGTGACGAGCCATTCCTCCTTCACTGAAGAACTGACTCTGCATGTCAGCGGCAATGACAACTGGGGTGTTCTATGCAATAGCCAGGAGAGTGATTCTGGTGAGTGGCTCGTCGTCGTGCCTTCATCGAATAGCCCGGCAGGTCGCATCTTACAATGGGATTGTGAACTGACGGCACCGTCAGAAGCGGGTCAAGTGCCGCTTGAGTTTTCGATTTCGTCCAGTGATGGGGCCTCGCTTTGGTATGCTCAACCTTCCATCTCCTCTGAGGAGGTCGCACCCGAGCAGGGTGGCTTTTCTCTCTCAATTGTTAGTGGTGAACAAATGCCCATGTTCATTGCTGGAATAGCACTCGTGTTCCTGATTTTCGTTGCTGTCATGGTCGTCGCCATCAACAAGAAGCGGAGAAGAATCGAAATCGAATACGACGACGAGGAGGAAGAATATGAAGAGGAACCTGTCGCCACTCCTCAACGACAAGTCGCCCAACCTGTTCATGTCGCTGCCACCAGCCAACCGGAACCAGCCGCTTTTTCAGATGACCAATTCCGCGCTGCTGGATGGAGTGAGGAAAAGATATCTGAATATCGTAGGCAAGCGGCGCTGGAAGCAGAGGAAGCGATGGGGGTTCAGCGACATGCCTCAGAACAGGCGGCATACGCTCAGCAGGTACATCATCAGCAACCCCAGCAACCTCAGCAGCCGTCAGTAATCCCCGCAGCGGCCCAAGAGCAAACAGGACTGGGCGCTGCCTTTGGAAGTCTTGGCGTCACCCCGGAATCACAAACGGATGAACAGGAGGCACAGTCGAGCGATGCAGAAGGCACCGGGATGGATGCTGGGGCAGCGGCGGCAATTCTCGGTGGAGGGAGCCCACCGGCTGAAGAGGCTGTGACTGAAACTGAAGATGGTTCGCTAGTAGATACGACAGAATCGGTAGATGATGATGCTCATGAAGCGTCTGTCCAAACAGAGGAGGATTCTGACATTTCCCAAGGTATGCCAACCCCCACCCATGGCGGCGCACTACCGCAGGTGAACTGCTCCTTCTGTGATTCCACACTCGAGAAAACGGATCAGTGGTCTGAATGTGAATCATGTGGCGCATACTGTCACGAGCAATGCAAATCTGGACAACAGATATGCGCCCGTTGTGGCACACGTCTTTGATCTCTCATTCGACTGCGTCACCAAGAACTGGCTCAGAATCAAGGTCATTCGCAGGACCGAGGCCACCTTCTGGGTCTATTCCTGGTCCTGTCAACCAAGCATCCTCAAATGGCTCATGAGAGAACATCAGGAAACCTCTCTCACCGAGTTGACGAAGCGCTGCCTCGGTTCGCTCAGCCGCGGGTGCGACCTTCTCCCCGAATGAATCATCCATGTATCGGCAGATCTCCTCGAATGTGCGGTGGCCGTCGCACAACTCCCACAACAGGCTGTTTAGGTCATCGAGGGGACGGCGAAGTTCGGCGGGGGCCTTCATGAGACGGGCAAGAAAACCTTCGAATCTGCGGAAAGTCTTGCGATGTCGCAAGACGACGAATCGCCCGGTCACTCCTGGAATTTCGGGATGGGCTCTTGCCTCTCCACAGCGAGCCCACCAAACTGGGGCGCGCACTGGAAATGCCCCGGCCAAGGAATTCTCCCTAGGTGTGTCATCCTCCACCAAAGAACCCATAATCACACCTACGCTACCTGCCAAGTCCACCAGACTAGAGCTATCATCGAACATATTCCTACGCCAGCGATGAGTCTGAGAAGTTCGACTTTATGGGTGAAGTTTCGGACATACCATGCGCCCGCACCACATAGCGCAACGATGAGCAGGAGCACATACCAGCCGGGCGGCATGGAGGGGCGTGTCGGCCCAACCGATAATGACGTATCGGGCGCGCATGAACGCCGGGCACTCACATGGAGCCCGTGGGTTGTTTGGCCTAACTTGGCCTTCGGGGGCGTTAGACTCCAGTTCATATCTGGACTGGCCCATCTTGATTCAGCGATTTTGACGGTGTTGGGATAGAGAGCCGACGAGTAATCTCACTATACCCTGAAATCGCGCTGACTCCCCTTTTCAGCCTGAAAGGGTGAAAGAGGGTAAGGCTCGCCTCACCTCACCGTAGGTGATATCTGGTGTGGTCGAGAATCAAGCATGGCCTCGCCGCCATCGATGATGTCCTCGCCACCTATGCCCGGATTTTCGGTGTCGGATTTGTCAACCCAGTACCGAGATACGCCACTTTGATCTTCGTCTACGGAGCCATCTATTCGGTTGCACTCTACACTAACAAGCCACTCGCATTGGTGGCCATCTGGATGGGTTACATCGGAGTCCTCGCAATTGGCAGAGCATGGACACAGAACGAGAGCTTCCGCTCGAAGATTGCTAAGAAGTTGGAGGACCACGACCCTGACACTCTGCCGGACCTCAGAGGAGTGGCCCTTTTGGCGGCTCTCCAAATGATTGTCCTAATCCCATTCTTGCTTGAGACTAGCCACGCTGTTTTTGGCCTCTACTCAGTCCCTGAAGGTGCCGATTGGCCCACTTGGATGGCCTTCGGACTCGACCTTCTTTTCCGTTCCTTCCTAGACTGGTCAGAGGTTTACTCCATCCATGTGTCCGGCGTCGGACTGGACTCGATGGGGGGCCGGCATCTAGTGATGTTCATACTGCTTTCAATCGATTTCATACTCATTCAAGGAATCATTCGCATTGTCGGTATCCAGCGAACTATAGAGGAAGGAGTCGCTGTTGCAGGGAAAGATCCCGAAATGGCTTTCCGATTGGGCAGGCGCGCAACCCCGCGCCTTTCTCGAATGATAATGGACCCTGATTTAGAACTGGAAGTTCGTCTCCGCTGTATCGAGGCCTTGGGAATGATCGGTGACTCGGGGGGTGCACCTCAGTTGGTCAGAGCATTGGGGCAACGGAACCTGCATACGAGAGCGATTGCCTCGTTGGTGATGATAGGTCATTTCGATTCTCTATTCGGCGGAATAAAGAACCCGGATCCGCTAGTCAGAAGAGGTTGCGTCGCAGCCCTTGGTAGACTTGAGGACTCGGTTGCCAACGAGATGTTGGCAGAGGCGATTAGGGATGAGGATGCGAGTGTCCGCCAGCACGCCCATCAGGCGATTGGACGGATAGCTCACCCATCGGATGTTCCTCTTCTCGCCATCGGTCTGAAAGATGAGAATGCGGATGTCAGATTCGCTGCCCTGCAACAATTCAGCAACTTCACTGGTGATGAGGCGATGAACACAGTTCTCACGGCGGTGGACGACACTTCGGACGGAGTCAGGCGTTTGGCGATGGAGATACTCGCCCGCTTCCCACATGCAAAGGTCGTCCCTGTGCTTGCCAAGTCACTCAATGACCCCAATCAAGAGGTCCGAGATGCTGCTGAGCGGTCCCTCAAGCATCTGGAATCGCTAGTCGATGCTGGCGCCGCTTGATCAACAATCGAGGATTCTCTGAAGTGCGCAACCCAATGTAGGGCCCAACTACAGCAACTTCTCAGTGGTTGTGACGAGTGATGTGGCCAACTTCTCAAGGCGCTCTTGCATGGCCTCATCGATGAATGCCCCCTCTTCATCGAACGCCTCCTTCACATTGCCGACCGCCAGTTGTTCTGGAATCACATTACCATGGAGCCAGCGGGCACTCAGTCGCATATGGTTGAGTGTGTTGGAATTGGTCTGTCCGCCAAGGGTACTCATGACCGCCCAGACTTTGTCACCGACATGGCTGAAGTAGACCCAGTCGAGTTGGTTCTTCATCACCCCAGACATGGTACCGTGGTACTCCGGGC
>CAUZJP010000067.1:0-6568 GCA_963580235.1 Candidatus Thalassarchaeaceae archaeon | reverse complement strand
CGAAGAGCGACGGCTGGAATTCGGGGATGAATCCACTTGGTAAAATCAAGGATGTTGACCTCCGTGCCGAAGTAAAGGAGAGAATGGATGCGGCGATGGATGACGGTCGAGCCCTGCTCGGCAGCATCCTCGGAATGCGAATGCGCTCCTGCGCGGTCATCGCTGACCTGCTCGACCCTCGCTGTGAGCCACCCCACTCACCAGACAGCATCAGACCCCACCGGCTCTCCGACCCGTTTCCAGCTTATTCCGAGCCGGTGGGCATGGCACTCAGTCCAGACACCGATGCTCGGATTCTGGGGGACTTGCTGACTATTCAGGCAGCCGCAACCGATGTTCTCACCGAGTTGAAGTTACAGGAGGGATTGCACGACCACGATGATGTTGCTAGACTGGCTGAGGAGTTGCTACTAGCTCGCACCCCCAGCATCTGCCGCCGTTGGTATCCTCCTGAGGTGGTACAGGCACTCGACGGCATAGACGAACAGCATCCGTGGACTGACTCTCACCTCGATTCAGCGATTGCCGTGGTCGAGTCAGCATTCAGAGTCACTGAGGAGGATGGTGTGAAGAGACGAGAGATAGTCGAACCATTCACCGATTGGCCGATGGCGAAGGTCGAGGAGGACCTCAGGCGGCGAATCGAGGTACTGAAGGTCATTCGCCGCCGATTCCGTGCATTCATCATCGATGAGGCACAAGATAACTCAAACCAGCAATGGCGGCTATTGAGCAGGCTTTGGGGAAGCCGAGCGCGTCAAGAGGGTGACCCCGATGTTCCAATCTCACCGTGGCAGCCCACCGTCTGTTGGGTTGGCGACCAGAAGCAGAGCATCTACGGATTCAGGCAGGCACAGGTTTCGGGTATGTCACGCTACACGGTTCATCTCAGGGCGATTAATGAGATGGAATACCAAAACGAGAGCCGTCTGTTGATGGCTCCCGCATTGAGGCGGAGAGATGCTGCCCGCGATCCTCGTCTGGTCGAAGTCACGAGTTTCGTCAGCGGACTCGAATACGTCAACCATCGACCGATTCCAGAGGAGGCGTGGAAGCAGTTTGACAGGGCAGACGACGGCCGGCGACTCGACCATGTCGATGTCGTCAGGAGGGCGGAGGGGCATGTTGACTTGGTCACCAATTACCGAACCTGTGGAGACCTGTTGGAGACCATGAATGAGTGGTGGGTCGATCTTTTCGACTCCCGTCACCACCTCTTCCCGGGTGATTGGTATGCTAGCGCGAAGGGGCTTAGAGCTGACCGCAGCGAGGAGGCAGGTCGTCTGGAATGGCTGCTTCCGATATCGACTGGTGGGGCGAAGGACCCAACTTCCGACCTAACAGTACCACTCGATCCGTTCGAGTTGGGAAGCGCAGCGAAGGCAGTCCACCTCGAGCATGAGATGATTGCAGCCCGCATCAGGGCTCTCCTCGACGGCTCTCCGACCCATGTTCTCGCCGACACACACCAGTCTGAGGATGAGACAGTAGTCGATTTGAGGGAGATTGAGCCATTTGAGGCGGTTGAACCCCGGGATATCATGGTGCTGATGCCCTCGAGGACTCACATGCCGGATTTGATTCGCCGGCTAGATTCGCTCGGCGTCCCCGCCATCGCCGACCGAGATGGCGGGTTGTTGGAACAGCCGATCGTCCAGTCTCTGTTATCATTGGTGAATGCGGTCGCACGGCCCAACGATGTGAGTTGCGCTGCGGCGCTCGCCCGAACTCCGTTGGTCGGCTTCGATGACGCTACCTTGGAGGCCTATCTCGCCGATGAATCAGGCTCGTCAGACCTAATTGCCCGCCTAGCGGGTCACGCTACCTCAGAGGCGCAGCGAGAACTCTTCTCCCGATGGCGAACGCTGGCAGACTCCAACCGGCTGATTCGGCTGCTCGACGAGACCCTCGACCACTCCGACCTGCTACTTGCCCACCCAAGTCCAGTCGACAGGCAATATGCAGAGCAATTCCTCGCTTTTGTTCGCCAGCAGACATCTGAAGCCGGAGGTGATGCAGTTCTCCTCTCTGACCGGTTGAGGCATTTGAGCAGAGTTTCAGGAAGGTTGCTGGAAGGTGAGGCGATGCCCCCCTCAAACGCGGTTCGGGTGATGACCATTCACGGCTCCAAGGGGTTGCAGTCTAGGGTAGTGGTAGTCACAGGAATGTTTTCGGAGAACCAGAGCAACCTCGGTCAGTCACTAAGAGAGCACACGCTTGTCACCGGTGAGATTCTGAGCGCTCGGATTCATCCATGGAAGAGCAGAGAGGATATCGATTCAGGCAGTTGGCGGCTGGCAAAGGAGGTGCTGACCTCGCAGGTTCAAGCTGAAGCACGCCGGCTACTGTATGTAGCCTGCACGCGGGCGAAGGACCTGCTTATTCTCGCAGGTGCGCCGGAAGGTTCGGCTCTCTCGTCGGAAGGTGACAGTATCGATGTTCGATGGCGGCAGAAGCCGGTGCCTCGATTTGGCTGGATGTGGTTGGAGGCTATGCGTCAGGCGGCACGCAGAGATGGCCTGCTGACGGCACCTTGGTTGCTAGAAGACGATGCAAACCACGCCGTCCCGCTTCCCTTCCGAGTCAAGGGAGAACTCTCACTATCTCCCTCCGAGTTGCTCGATGACGCCTACCTCGCTCCTGGCCGGCTAGCCTCACTGCCCATTCACCACCATCCGAACACCCTTCTCCCAGAACGGCAGATTCGCTCTCCGCTGGTCAATTTCCAGCGGCTGCAGGATAGTGCCAGGTTGGAGGCAACCGGATTCGCTGCTCGGAAGACTCCGCCAAACAGAGTCAGCCGGATGCGCCTCGCACCCCACCTGCTCGACTCAGCATCCGCCTGCATTCGCCGGCACTATCTCTCCCGCTACATCGGCCTCAGTGGAGAGCCAATCTCACTACCGTTGCTAGCGTTGTCTTCGGGAGCGGAGGAAACGAGCGAGGTGGCCTCGGGCCGTCCACCCGCAGCCAACGAACTCGGTTCGCTCTTCCACCGATTGGTCGAACTTGGACTACCCAATCCTGGAGCAGGTGAATCGGGGCCCTCAGCTCCACTTCCAGAGCAGTGGTGCGAGGGGACGAGAAATTTGATGTTGGATACAGGACTGCTCGACCAAGTCTGCAAAGAACTCCTACCTGTTGAAGTCGATGAGAAACTCACCAAGCAGATGCTGACTCGAATGGCAGAACGGCTTCTCGACGGTAGGTTCGGCCGGATGGTTCTGGGCGAGGAGTGCGACGGTCTGACAGTTGAGGGGCTCAGGACAGAATGGCCCTTCCTGATACAGATGGAATCTGAGATAGATGGTGTGGCCGACCAGAGATGGACTCCTCATGGGCCTCACACAATCCAGAACATCGAGAAGGTCATCATTGAATTTGACGGAGTTGCCGATTTGGTCCTCTGTCAGCGAGGTGACGACGGCACCTCGACCATTCGCGCAGTCGATCTGAAGAGCAACGGCTGTCTGAAGATCCTCAATCCCCCCGAGGAGCTGGAGGACACGATATTCGAAGTGGCTGGAGAGCCTGACAGTGAGACCTCTCGCACAGCCGCCGAAAGCCGACTGCTCGACCAATACAGAATGCAACTCTTCCTCTACCATCGCTGCCTTGTCAGACAGGAGGCGATGCGCGCACACGACGGACTACCTGCTCGGAAAGTTCTCCCTCCGGCGATTCTCAGCGCTGCGACGGGTCGACTAATCAGTTGGACTGACGGCGAGCTTGAAGATATCGAAGCAGACTTTGAAGCGCTCCTCAACAAACTCGCCAGAGTCGAGGCTTCCGAGCGGTGCGACGAGTCGAATTTCCCCCGCCTGCCACTCGAATCGCTTGATGTCTGCAAGTCCTGCCCCTACTTCCGCGGTGAGGTCAGGCTCTGCGCCCCCGAGGGGATGGCCCTCGGAGTAGTCAGTACCTTCACGGTTGATGCAGAGGGTGCCAGCGACCCACTCAAGAGTGAGCAAGCGTGACCGGTGGTTCAATCATCAAAACAGCGTGGCGAGTCATATGAGCGGCGTGGAATCGATTGACTGGGACCAACTCTCGGAATTTGTCGAAGGGATGTGGGAGGACTCGGCACTATCCAGCCTGAGTGATTTCATCCGTATTCCCGCACTCTCCCCCGCTTTTGACGACGACTGGGCGGCAAACGGCCACCTCGACGCCACGATCGACCTCTTCACCGGCTGGCTTGAGACCATAGAAATGGAGGGTTTGAAGGCGAATGTCCACCGTTTGGCAGGACGAACTCCGCTACTTCTCTGTGAGGTTCCTGGAACCGGTCCGGGCGAGGTCATATTCTACTCACACCTTGACAAACAGCCGGAATTCACCGGTTGGTCTGAGGGCAAAGGGCCATGGACACCGGTTCGGGAAGGCGAATGGCTCTACGGTCGAGGGGCGATTGACGACGGTTACGGAGGCTACGCGGCGATGCTCTCGGTGATGGCGCTGAAGCAGCAGGGAATCGCACATCCGACTTGCCGATTTCTCATCGAAACTTGCGAAGAGAGCGGATCTCCAGACCTGCCGTTCTACCTTGAAGAGTTGAAGGAGGAACTCGGAAACCCCGACCTGGTCATCGTTCTTGACTCTGGAATGGGAGATTACGAACGGTTCTGGATCACTGAAAGCCTCCGAGGTTTGGTGGGTGGGACGCTCAAGGTCGCGGTGACCTCAGAGGGTGTTCACTCCGGGCTTGGGAGTGGAGTCATTCCCTCCTCCTTCCGCATTGCTCGTCTCCTACTCTCTCGGCTCGAAGAGGCCGAGACCGGTGAGTTGCTGCCTGAATGGCTGCATGTCGAAATTTCTGACCAGTTGCGTTCGGATGCGGGTGAAATCGTGGCAGTGTTGGGTGACGCCATCGTGAATGACTTCCCGCTTCTTGATGGTGTCAAGGCGCAACATGAGGATATGACGGACGCGCTTCTAGCCCAAAATTGGATGCCGACTCTCTCAGTGACCGGTGCGGACGGAATGCCTCCGGTGTCCGCAGCAGGAAATGTCCTGCGGACCAACACTGACCTCAAGTTGAGCGTCAGGATTCCACCCGGTGTCGAATCTGTCTCGGCTTCGGAGCGATTGAAGGCGCTGTTAGAGGATAATCCCCCGTTCGGCGCCCATGTGGAGTTCGAACTCGACACGCCCGCTAACGGCTTCTCTGCGCCGGCAATGCCGAGTGCGCTCGCAGAAGCGCTCAACGACGCATCCAACAGAACCTTCGGCAACGATGCAATGCCATTCTACGAAGGTGGTACGATTCCATTCCTCGCGATGATGCAGGAATCATATCCCAATGCACATTTCCTCGTCACTGGTTGTGGAGGTCCCGGTAACAATATGCACGGACCGGATGAGAAGTTGCATGTTCCAACGGTCAAGTCGGTCACACAATGCGTTTCCGCCGCTCTTGCTGCGACGGCAGACCGTTAAGTCAGTGTATTAGAGCGCCCCTTCGGGGCGGCGTCTATATCAATGGCGAGCGAGTGGGAGCCGGTAGTGGTCTAAATGTCAGGAGACGACGAAGGCACAATCACGGATGAACTCCGCATCCGCCAACTGGAAGAGGAACTAACCTCCCAGACCGAGCGAGTTACCAAGTTGTACAGCGCCTTTGAGCAGGCTGAGAAAGAAATAGTTCAACTCAAGGCAGAGATTGATGTCCTCGAAAAGGAGGTTATCGACAAGGAGATTGAGCGAGAGGGCATCGAGCAACTGCTCGGCGAAAAGGACCATCGCATTCGTGACCTTGAACTCACCAGCGCCAAGCGCAGCAAGCAGGTCGACCATCTTGAGCCCGAACTTGAGAAGATGGAGGAGAAGTTCACCCGTGAGAAGGACCGCCTCACTCGCGTCTTCGAAATCGCAGAGGAACTGGACAACGACCTTCGCCTTGCAGTTGCTGAACTCAAAGCTCGTGACGACTGGTATGTCGACCACATGAAGGTCTTCGAGGATTTGAACAAGGCCATCAAGCGCCGCTACGAGATGATTGAAGCGGCGGTCGAAGCCGAGCGCAAGAGCCAGCACATGCAGCGTGCAATTAATGAGAAGTTGCAGGAAGCGATGGACGCTCGTTCCGAAGAGGCAGAAGAGACAGCAGTAGCGGAGGAGGCAGCGGCAGAGGTCGAGGCTTCCGTCGAGGTCACCGAGGAAGAGTGACCGAACCCTCAGATTCCCAGCGTGCCACGGAGGAATTCCGTGCTATCAACCTGAGAGAGGGCCCTAGCTTCTGGCTCGCCCCCTACATGCGCTCCCACGCTGGCGAATTGGAGAGAAGCGAGCCGCTGCAACGGTTCGTTGAGCAGGGTCACCTGACCCGGCCTCACCTCCGCCCACATGTCACCATCTCGATCGATTCGAATCGTCCTGCTGTCGAGCCTGATTGCATTGGCTAGCCATGTCATCTCCTCCTGTGAGTCGAACGCGTGGTGGGCTTTGGGGTAGGACTTGATATCGATGTTCGCATCCACCTCATCAGCCAATCCAACCACCAGTTCGAGGGGGGTGTAGTCATCGTCCTCCCCATGAAGCGCTAGGATGGGGGAGTCCGACCAACGCT
>CAUZJP010000066.1:0-6594 GCA_963580235.1 Candidatus Thalassarchaeaceae archaeon | reverse complement strand
TTGTCCGCCTCATCGTCTTCCTGTGCACGGGTGGCGTAGGAGCCGAACTTGTAGATTGACTGGGGGGTCAGTCCGAGGTGCCCCATCACCGGGATGCCGGCGGTGAGGATACGCTGAACTGATTCGACGATTTCTTCGCCTCCTTCGAGTTTGACTGAGTGTCCGCCGCTCTCCTTCATGATGCGGATCGCAGAGTCGAGAGCGGTCTTGGAGTCGCCTTGGTAGGAGCCGAATGGCATGTCTACGACGATGAGTGCTCGGTTCACCGCTCGAACTACGCAAGTTGCGTGGTAAATCATCTCGTCGAGGGTGATTGGAACAGTGGTTTCGTTGCCTGCCATCACATTGGAGGCAGAGTCACCAACTAGAATGACATCGACTCCGCCGCCATCGACCAATTTTGCTAGCGAAAAGTCGTATGCGGTCAGCATGGTGATTTTCTCACCGGCCTCCTTCATCTCCTGCAGAGTTTGGGTCGTAACCTTACGTGCTTTGCCTGCGACGGACATACTGAACCTCCTCTGCGCCCTCCCGAATCACTCATCTCGCTTGAATGGCTCGGCGGCGCCGGTGGGCAGAAATCGAGGTATGTGTTAGGAAAAGAGGATGTAGGCGCCGATTCCGAACATCGTGACATCAACTATTGCGTGGGAGAGGTAGCAGGGCCAGATGCTGCGGTAGCGGAGGTAGAGCCATGACCAGATGACACCGCCGCAAAACACTCCAAAGGAGCCCAGCAGGGTCGCCCACAGAGGGAACATCGACCACATTCCGAATAGATGGTGGGCGGTGAAGACGAGCGCTGCGAGGACGACTGCGACCCTGCCGCTGACAAATGTCTCGAACTTCTCGAAGATGAACCAACGGAATAGGTACTCCTCCATCACCGAGTTGAACAGCACCCAATAGCAGAAGGCCGCGAAGTAGAGCCATGGGTTCAGAAGACCGAAGGGTTCCACGAAGCCTCGAATCTGTTCCGAGTCGAGTTCTCCTCGGGCTAGCCACCAGGCGACGAACATCACCGCGCTCATACCGACTCCGAGCATCGCCCCCTCGCGAAAGCCACCCTGCAGGGCTGGTGACAGGGAGCGCTCCTTACCTTCCACCTTCAGGTGCCAGAAGGCGGGCAGGCCGATTTGCCACACCTTGCCGCCAATCCACACTGCGATGCCGAGCAGCCCACCAAACAGGGTGGAGGTGAACAGTGCTACTGTGGCGGCTGGAGATGCGAGGATTAGGGCGACTGCGTCACGCTGTTTTTCGTCCATTTTCATCCTCCATCCTTTCTGACTTGTCGGTCGTATCCCGATTCACTCCTCTTCGGTTCCATTTGGTGGCATCAGGTGGGAGAACATCAACGGCGCGAAGGTGACGGTGATGATGGCGACCAGGATGATGGCTGAGTTGACTGCTGCGGTGATGATTTCCAAGTCGAGGGCGATTAGCGAGGCGGCGATGATGAGTGAGAGTCTAGCCGAGAGCAGTGAGCCCGCTGCGAAGGTCTCTCTCCAAGTGAATGATATGCGGAAGATCAGCGTCGGGACGACCTTCACGACCATCGCCGCGATGAGAAGAATGGGTACCAGCAACAGCGCCTCGTTGGAGGATGTGAGTTCCTTGATGTCGAAGCCGACTCCCACGAGAATGAAGAAGATGGGGATGAAGAAGGAGAAGCCGAACGCCTCTAGGTCCTTCTCCACCTTGCGCTCTGGCGAGGTGGTGAGCATCGAGACGACCACACCAGCGATGAAGGCGCCGAGAATCATCTCAGCGTTGAGTATCTGTGCCAGCACGATGAAGCCGACGAGAAGGGCGAGTGAGGCGCGCAACTTGATCTGGGCTGTTGCGTGTGAAAGCTCCTCGATGAGGTGCCCGAGTCGGCTGCTGCGTTTGATGAGTCGGCCGGTTCTGTAGAGCATGGAGAAAGCGAGGAAGAGCAGGAAGACCAACAGCATCTCCACATCCAAGCCGCTAACGAGATAGGTGGCTAGCAGTGAGATGAGGAGCATGGTGACGAAGTCGGCAAAAAGGGCCGATATCAACACGGTCTGGCCGAATCGAGTCTCAGACAACTCCCTCTCCTTGAGTACCGGTAGAACCACTCCAAGTGAGGTCGTTGAGAGGATTAGGGCGACCATCCACTCATTCTCGACCAGCCCTCGACTGGCCAGTTCTCGGGAGATTGCGACGGAGAGCAGGATAGTCAGAAGGAAGGAGGTGGCCGCTAGGAACACCGGATGTGAGGTGATCTTGGCATGAGCCTCCTCAGCGGCCTTGGAAATCTTCCCTATCATGTTGAAGTCGATTTCCATCCCAGCGATGAACATCAGGTAGGCGAGTCCGAATTCGCGCAGGAAGTCGAAGACCTCACCCTGCCCATCGATGATGCCTAACAGACTGGGCCCGAGGATGATTCCTGCAAGAATCTCTCCGACCACCAAGGGAACTTTCACTCGCTGCCATCGGGAGAGTAGAATTGGGACTAGAAATGATGCGAGAAGCACCAGCATCAGTGATTCAAATGGGGTCCCCTGAAGTGTCGGCAAAGTCACCATGGCCTTGGCTGTCCAAGTCGTCCATTAGAGGTTATCACCGACAGTCGGTGCCGTAGGCACCGTTCACAGACATTCTCCAGAGGCGAGAGCGTCGGCTAGAAACGGTGATTCAGCTTCCCAAAAGGGCGTCTGAGAGGATGAGATGGCGTGCGACGCGCTCACGCCTTGGCGATTACCTTGAACTCGACAGCGATTGGAGTCGGTAGGGCTGAGACCGCAACAGTGGTTCGGGAAGCCATGATTGATTCGAAGTATTCTCCATAAACTTCGTTGAATCCCTCAAAGTCACGTTCCATGTCTACCAAGAATACGAGGCAGTCGACGATGTTCTTGAGGCCGCACTCCACCTCTTCTAGAATCGACTCAATGTTCTCGATGACGGCGCGGGTCTGGGCGCGGATGTCGTAGTCGAGGGGAATTCCGTTTTCGTCATGGATGGGACCGCCTTGGATTTCGTTGGTTTCTGGGTGCCGGGGGCCGATTCCGGATACGAAGATGAGACTGCCGACACGGCGAGCGTGAGGATATGCACCGACCGCTTCTGGAGCGTTTTCGGAGACGATTGGACCATCCTTGCTCATCAATTTGCCAACAGCCTTCTTTCCGACTATTGAGCCTGCAACACCTCCCAAGGGGCCACCGGCGGCCATTCCAGCCGCTGCCCCGACTGCGCCACCTGCGTGGGTAATCACGGATGAGCCGTATTCGTCGTAGAGGTCATCGATGACATCGATTGGATTGGGCCAAGATTCCTCATCTTCTTCGGAATCATCGGGAGACGCCTCATCTTCGGGTGATTCCTCTTCATCGTCCTCGAACCTTCGACTCATTCGAGCATCCCCTTGTCGAGCACATTGCGATCGCCGCGGTAGAATTCGACATCGTCCTCGTCGAACTCCTTGTCACCGATTGAACCGGCGGTTGGAGTCAGTTGGATGACAGCACCACCAGCGCCGTGAAGGGGAGCGTAGGCCATCACTTCACCGTCGTAGTTGTTGTGCTGGCCCATCGTAGCAGCCATCCACCAGGCTGGCTTGTAGGTGACCACCTTGTTGACCCGCATCTGACCATGGATGTCGCGGCTGAGTTGGCTGATGTCCTCGAGTCGGCCGTTAGCGAAGAACTCCAGAATCTTCTGGTTCCATTCCTCGTCCTTGGCGCTGTGGATGCGGTCCTCGGAGGGCTCGATGTGTTCGGTGAACATCCGGTTGGAGAGGCTGGACACCACCACCACAATCGCCTTCTTTCCCTGTGCGACGAGAGTGTCCCGGGCTGCCTTGCCGAGCACGAGAGTCTCGGCGCGGTTGGAGTAGATGTTGGAGGAGACGATGCAGGCGGGGAGCCGGTTGTCGGGGTTCAGGAGGCTGAGGGCGACGACCGAGCCGGTGTCGATGGGGAAGCCGTGGTAGGCGACGGTTCTGGCGTGCAGGCCTCTTGCGTCTGCGGCCGCCTTGTAGCCGTTGGCGAAGTCGACATCCATGCGGAACTTGTAGGGCATGCTGCCCAGAAAGTGGAAGTCGTCGTCGACATGAGTCCATTCCGGCTCTGGATGTGCTTGGATCTGGTGGCCGACGATTGAAGGCCAAGTAGTCGAATAGACGAGGATGATGTCAGCGTCTGACTCATCGATTCGCTGGCGAGCTGTGTCAAAGGCAGCACGGAGTTGGGCGTATCCGTCATTCCCATCTGGGGAGAGAAGGGGTTGCGGGTGGGGCGGGACATAGAAGCCGAAGAGGACGGGCTCGTCACTCACAGTACCAACTCCCGAGTGGATTCGTTTGGATCCCAAGCGGCAATCACATTGCCTGTGCCGATGACAGACTGGTAGCCGTAGATTTCAGCGGCGTAGTCGGGATAGCCCATCGCGGCCATCAGCCAGGTCAGACCACCACCTTCTGTCTCTGCCATCGTCTGCTCGGTGAATTCAGGCATCAGGTCGATGACCTCCTGCATCTTACCGTCGCGCATCAGTTCGACGATCTTCATGTCCCAGACATACTGGCTGTGGTTGTAGATGTGCTCGCGACTCATGTCCTCTGGGAGGGGGGCCTCCTCGACGAAGTGGCGGTGACTGAGGCTGTGGCTGGCTACCAAAACGACCTTCTTGTCCGACTCCAGAATGGCCTTCAAACAGGCCTTCCCAAGTGCCGTGGCTTGCTCGTTCATCACCTCGATGGAGTAGTAGTGGCGGTTGCGATTTGAGGAAATTGTGACAATCGGCTTGTCCCAGTCGGGGTTCAGCAGATGGCAGGAGGTGATGGTCCCATAGTCGACTCTGAAGTCGGGATTTTCCATCATCTTGGTGACGATTCCCGCATCGGCTGCAGCGTCGCGCATGGCGGTGGCGAGTTCGACATCGACCGTGAGGTCGTAGTTGTAGCGGAACAGGTTTGGAAAGACCGGGTCGACCGACTTCGACTTGAAGTTGGGCAGACCGAGAAAATGGGTTCCGATGTAGGTCTGCCAGTGTGGCGTGAAGATGACTATTACGTCGTAGTCGACATCCTTCAGTTTGCGTGCCAGTCTCTGGTAACCCCAGCGCAGGGTCTCCCAGCCGCCTTCGGAGATGGGCTCGTTCTGTTCGGGATTGTCAGCGTAGACGAGGTGAGGTGGATGTGGCGCAAGGCAACCCATCACGATTTCACCCATGATATCACGCCGCCCACAGGGCGGCGCTCTTTCAATGCGCCGCCACTCGCAAAGACTCAATTCCCGCCGCCCCCGCAGCCCGAGTAATGTCCGGCGACGACGAGGCGGTGGAAACGGTGGACGAGCCGGCCGCAGGACAGGATACTGAGTCTATTGATGAGGTGGTGGGAGTCACCGTAACTGGAGGGGAGTCGACCGCACCAGTAGGAGTGAATTGGCAGGTTTGGGTGCCTGTGGTACTCGGTTTGGTAGCATCTCTTCTGTCAAAGTTGACCTTCGACGACCATGTCGGGCCGATGCTTGGATTGACGAGCGAGTGGTGGTTGGCGAATGGAATCCTGTTGTTCAGTGGAGACATCTTCACATTCTCGCTGTTCGTATTCTCACTCAAGTTGTACGCTGATTGGGGCAGCCGTGTGAAATTTCTGCTCGGCGGAACACTGACTGTCTCGCTCTGCCTGCTCGGCGTGGTCTACCTCAGCGTCATCTGTTGGGGATTCATCATTCTGGGTTGGATTCTCGTGACCGTGGTTTGGGGGCAGTACAGACTATCTCCACCACGGACAGGAATTTGGCTCGGTTTCGGTGGCGCTGTCGCCATCGTTCTCGGAAATCTGTTGGCCTTTTTCCTACTCTGAGCGTGGCACTCATTCGCTCTCGCCATTGTTTGGCCAAGTGTGGCTCGGCGTACTTGTAAGCCAGTGGACTCCGCTCTTCTTCATTCGGTAGAGCCGGTGGACGACCCAAGCGGTGATCCAAAGCGATGGAATGCTGAGCAGATAGGCTTTCCAAAGTGCATCTTGATTGTAGTCGCTGAGAACCTTCACCTCCATGACGCCGGCCTCCTCCTCTCCGGGGTGGTGCATGATGACGATGTGCCAGACCTTGGGCTGACTCACCTGCAGGTCGATGCTCTCTCCGGGTGCTGCCTCAAGAACAGCCCACTTATCGGAGAGTTCCGTCCAATTGAGGACACCTGAATTCATCTGCTCGACGGTGTCCTCCGTCACCACCAGAATCACCTGCAATGTCTCTGTCTCGTGCCAGTTGGTGAGGGTTAAGTCGACGGTCTCGCCGTGGTCGAGTTTCTGCACGATTTCAAAGGTGGAGTCGCCCGGGCCAAGCCGGAACGAGGGGCGCTCATCACCAGTGTCGGCTTGGTAGGATATGGCTCCCATCATCAGGGCGACGATGAGAATCGTGACGATTCCCTCGACGAGGAAGTGGTTGCGCCAACGCTTGCCTGTCATTCCCTTGAACACGGAGCCGTAGTCGTTTCTGAGGCGGGGTTGGATTTGATTGATGAAGAGCGCACCGATTGCACCGACAGCCATGCCGAGCGGAATGTCCACTATCCAATGAATCCCGAGATAGAGAATCGTGAAGCAAA
>CAUZJP010000065.1:0-6595 GCA_963580235.1 Candidatus Thalassarchaeaceae archaeon | reverse complement strand
GTCGAGAGAGCGGTTCTTCACCGGCTTGCGCTCGCCGATAAGGTGGTAATCGCCGACCTCGACATCAAGCAACTCCGCCACATTGCGAAGGCATCGGGTGGTATGATGGTCGAGCATTCACCAGACCTCTCCCTCAGTGACTTGGGCCACGCCGGCAGCATTTCCTGCGAACGGCGTGCGGCGACCGAAGAGGTCCAGGACAGAATCATCATCGATGGCTGTGAAGGGCCGCTGGTCACCTGCCTCATCGGCAGTTCGCTGGGCACCGAGGAGGTCATTCGCGGGCTTTACGACTCCTTGAGAGCATGCACTCTTGCAATATCTGAAGGAACCCTTCTGCACGGTGGCGGCAGTGCCCACATGAGTGCGGCATTATCTGTCAAGGAGGCGGCGGAGATGGTGGCGGACAGAACCCGGCTCGGAATGGAGGCGTTCGCCCGCGCCCTCGAGGCGATACCTTGGATGCTGGCGAGCAATGCCGGAGTAGACGCCCTCGATGCACTTCTCGAACTGCGCGCCAAAGCAAGAGCGAGCGACGAGCCGGTAGGAATCACAATCGACGGTAGCACAGGGGATGTATCCGATGTACTCGAACCCGCTGAAAACCTCCTGCACGGCTTGACCACAGCCTCGGAAACCGCCTGCGGGCTACTCCGCTGCGACCAGCTCATCAGCGCCCGCGGCGACTGAATCCGGCTGCCGAACAAGATTATGACCACCCTCAAAGGTCAAGAACACCTCACTCATCGCCGTTCAACGGGTTCCTTTGATGGACGTGACCGAGCAGCCCGGAACTCAGGCAGAAGTGCCGGATAGAACTGGCGACGATGCACCTCGTGCACTAATCTCGGTGTACGACAAGGAAGGGGTCTCAGCACTTGCTGTGGCGCTGGAGGCGATGGGTTGGAGAATCGTGAGCACAGGGGGGACTGCGCGGCTGCTTCGGGAGTCTGGAATAGAGGTCTCTGATGTCTCGTCGGTTACCGAGCACCCCGAGGTTTTCGATGGTCGAGTGAAGACCCTCCACCCGGCTATTCACGCCCCAATTCTGGCTCGCGGAAACAACCCCGATGATCGAGAAACTCTAGCCAAACTGGGCTATCCGAGAATCGACATGGTGGTGGTCAACCTCTACCCTTTCGAGGAGGTGGCTGCCCGAGAACCGCCCGTGGAAATGTCCGAGCTCATCGAGATGATTGACATCGGCGGCCCGACCCTGATCCGTGCTGCTGCGAAGAACCACGCCGATGTATTGGTGATGGCTGACCCGAGTCAATACGACTTCGTCCTCGAACTGCTCCAGAGCACCGACGGCGACCCCGCATCCATTCCCCTAGATGTTAGAGAGAGGTTGGCTCTGACCGCATTTCAGCGCACTGCGGCCTACGATGTGGCGCTCTCAAACACTCTCGCCCAGCGTTTTGAGGGTGTGCAGTTGGAAGGCGACCTGCCGCCGAGACTGCTGATATCGGGTGGGGAGTTGGACCGTCTGCGATACGGCGAGAATCCCCATCAGATTGCGGGATTCTATGATGGTGCTAGAAAGGGTGAGTCACCATCCGGGCTTGCTGCTGCCGAGCAACATGGCGGCAAGGAACTTTCATTCAACAATTATCTCGACCTTGAGGCCGCCCTCCGCTACGCCCGCTCACTGACCGGTAATGAGTGGAGTGACTGGCCGCACTGCTGTGTTGTCATCAAGCACACGAACGCCTGCGGTGTGGCAGTGTCGACGAGCCAGGTGGAAGCTTGGCGGGATGCGCTTGCAAGCGACCCCGAATCGGCGTTTGGCTGTGTTATCGCATTCAACCAAACAGTGACTGCCGAGGTGGCTGAAGAGATTGGCGACCATTTCATCGAATGTGTCATCGCCCCCGGCTTCGAGGCGGCGGCACTTGAGCACCTTTCAACCAAGAAGAACAGACGGATGCTCACTCTCATGGAATTCTCTCCTCTTGATGCCGAACTGCGCTGGCGACAGGTGGATGGCGGTTGGCTCTCACAGAGCGAGGGCGCACCGGTGGTTGACTGGGATAATGTGCAGTGTGTGACAAAGGCCCAACCCGGACTGGGCCAGATCGACCTCGCCCGCTTCGGCGTGGCGGTCTGCGCTCAGGTGAAGAGCAACAGCGTCATCTTCGTCCAACCGACTGAAACAGGATTGGCAACGGTCGGGATAGGGCCGGGCCAGACCAGCAGAGTTGAGGCGGTACGAATCGCAGCCCGGCGCGCCGGAGAGCGAGCTATGGGTGCGATGATGGTGTCTGACGCCTTCTTCCCGTTCCGCGACGGCATCGACACATCGCACGAAATCGGTATCACAAGTGTGGTACAGCCGGGCGGTTCAATCCGTGATGGAGAGGCGATTGAGGCGGCAGACGAGCACGGAATGACAATGTTGTTTACCGGGGTTCGCCTATTCAGGCATTAGTGATTAACATGAATTGGAAAACCATTTTTCTAACAGGTGTAGTAACCGGAACATTTGTTGGATTGTTAATGGTGGTGATTACTCATATTCCACTTGGTAGTACTTCAGATGGATATAAAATCACTATAATGTACCATTGGTCGGGAGCATTGTTGACAGTAATAGGTATTCCACTTGTGTCCGCCTTTTCAGTGAAATATGGTTCTAGAAAATTGAACTGCTGCGAGCCTAGTTTGAAGCATTTAATTTCAGTCTCATTTCTAACTTTCTTTTTACCTATATTTGGTGCATCATTCGGCGCACCGAATAGTGATTTAGATACATTGGCAATTATCGTCATGTTAGGTGCTATTGGAGGAATTTTTTGGAGTACTCCGTTTGCTGCTTGGAGTTATTTTAAGGGCCCTAGAAACGATACCAACCATTCAACAACATCTCCAGCAACACCAGGAAGCATAGTGATAAAAAATACCATAATCAAAGATTCAGTGGTAATGGGTAACGTTAGTGATGATGAGGAATAATTGGTAGCGCCGCCATGACTTACCACTCACTTTCGTGTGGTGACCTTGCGACCGATGAACCAGACACCGATTAGCCAAACAACGGCGATGAAGGCCTGCCCGTAGCCGGGGTCGCCGGCAACAGTGGTCAGCCAGATGGAAACTGCTGACATTATCGTGATGAAGACCATGATCCAGTTCTTGACATGTTTCGGTAGTGTTTTTCCAGTCGCATAGTAGTCGAATAGTGTAGTGCCGAAATATCGGTTGGTCAGCGTCCAGCGGAATAGTTTTTCATTCGAGATACTGAATAGATAGGCGGCCGGGACCGCCCAGGAAACTGTGGGCCAGCCAGGTACCCAAATCCCGATGATTGCGAATATTAGGAACAGGCAGCCGATTGAGACATAGAAACCTCGCTTCAAGGGAGTGGAGCGACGGGCGTAGCGTTCCACCACTGCGTCGATGTCCACCAACCGTTCAGCCATTCAACCACCACTGAACCTGCGCCCCCCCGTCGGCCATAAAAAGAGGCCGATTTGCTCAATAGCGGTGACTTTGACCCCGTTACAGGAGTGAGGCGCACCCTTCCACCCCCGGAGGTTATTCGAATATGTCCGACCCATACACTCTCCCCCGTGCTGGGTCCTCCCACACCCCGCTCCGTCTGGGCGTTCTCATTTCTGGCTCGGGTAGTGGTTTGGAGGCGTTGCTACGGCATCAGGAATCGAGTGACTGCTCCCATGAGACGGTCGTCGTGATTTCTGACAACCCCGGAGTGAGGGGGCTCGACCGAGCCACCAACCATGGGGTGATGGGGGTCTGTGTGCCGCTGCCGGCAAGAGACGAATTTGATGCAGGTTCGGCCGGTGCGGCATCGCGGCGGCTTGCCCATGAGACGGCGGTTTCCGCGGTTCTCGACGAGTATGACGTCGAGTTGGTGGTCTGCAGCGGGTACATGCGGATTCTCACCGAGTCCTTCCTGAATCCGAGGTTAGGGCGTGTGGTCAACATCCATCCGAGTCCATGGGAGGATGACGCGGCGTTGTATCCAGGAGCCCACGGCATCAGGGACACGCTTGCATCCGGGGCGTCCACTGCTGGCGCCTCGGTTCACTTCGTGAGTGCTGGGGTCGATGATGGGCCACTGATCGCCAGCGAGACCACCGCGATTATGCCCGACGAGGACGAGGATTCACTCGGCGAGAGGATTCGAGTGGAGATAGAGCACCACCTCTACCCGGCGGCCATAGATGCATTGGCCGAAGGACGGGTTGAAGCAGATGGCGTACGATTCCGAATCAGCTGATGGATTCCAAGTCTTCTTTTGAGTTCACATTGGTGAAGCAGCGTTCGGAGATGCCTGCTGCACCCCACTCATCGGGTCCTACTTCGACAGCTCCCATCTTGGCAATGACTTGGTGGGCGGCAACTCCCATGTCGTCGAGGGCGGCGTCGAGGGATTCAATTTTGGCACAGAACAGCAGCGGTTCTAGACCGGTGGCGGAACGGGCGACGGCACAATTCTGCCCGGCTGCCAACTTGCTGTAGAGCAGTGCAGGCAATTTTGGGTCGAGGAACGGCAAATCACAGGGCACCATCTGAATCGAGTCCCATCCTTGATTGCGAGCGAGTGACACCGCGCCACTCATCCCCCGTACCGCGGAGTTATCCTCTCGATTCACCTCTTCATCAACGGTTATCTGAAAGGGAACTCCGTCAACACCCACCTTGAGTAACTCCGCAGTCGTCTTTTCACAAGGAAGTTTTCCGAGTATGTCCGATACCTGTTCCTCACTTTTCATCGAGAGGATAGCCTTGTCGATACCAGACTGCCCGAGCGCTTCCATGACCAGTTGTAGCATGGGTTTGCCAGCGACTTCGACGAGAGCCTTCGCCTCTCCCATTCGACTCGATGGGCCCCCGGCAAGGATGATTGCGCCGTCAGCGACGAGTCGCTCCACCATTCACTCAACCTCGGCGATGCGCTCGATTGCGTGTTCCAACTCCCGCATCAGAGCGCATGCCCGCTCAAGAATCGCCTTTCGGTCACGAATAGAACGCGCCGCGGGCAACCATTCCAGCAACTTGCGGACATCGGCAGCGTCTCTCTCAAGCACATATTCGAGCGCTGCGAGGGCGATGGGGTCCTCCGCCTCAAGGAATCGCATGGCCGCCCATTGAGGGGGGCGATTCATCTTCATTGCGGAAAACTGCTAGAGAAGCATCCTACCGTATGATTGAATCGAACATGCTGCCAACCTTGTCGAGAACCGAGGCGAGGTCTTCTTTCACCTTGTCGAAGAGTTTCGGTTCGACATTCTCTTCGATAGACTTCTCCACGATTTCAATCAGTAACTCATACTCACTCTCGTCGATGTCCAACGCCGAGCGCAGCATAGCAATTGCAGCCAACTCATCCTGGCTTAGAGAGGAGTTCATGAAAGCCGTCTCAAACATCTCGCGGAAGATTTGCAGACGCTCACCGCGACCGATGATTCTCCCCCCCTCAACTTCATGCCCATCGACCACAGATTGGTAGATCAGTGCTGGCTGTTCCCGCAACTCCTCCTCCTGTTTGAAGAGCAGAGTACCCAACTTGATTGCAAGCCGCTGTTCCTCACGGGTCAACTCCCCGTCATCGAGCATCACTTGGATGACAGCGTGGAAGACCGGGTGGGTACGTAGAGGCTCGGAGCCCTCGGGCATGTCAGAAGCAGCACCGCTCGCTCTTTTCACCTTGTTTGATGCATCCGGTGGGTTCATAGAGGGGAGGTCGGTCGGCTAAAACACAGGTTCTCCAGTCCCAATCACCGGGCGCATCGGCGCTCGTCCAAGACAAGACCAGCCTCCGATGGGAGGGTTCGGGCAGAATCTAAGGAAGGAAAAAGTATGGCAGATTCAAGCAATGCAAAGTACATGATTAGAGTCAAAGTTCATCTCGATGGACAGGCTCAACGAAAGGATATCATCGGGGCCATTTTCGGCCAGACCGAGGGATTGATGCCAGAGGCTCTGGACCTGCGCAAGTTGCAGCGTTCAGGCCGCATCGGGCACATAGATGTCACAACTGACAGCAAGAAAGGCAAGATTAGCGGCCTCATCGAAATCCCCTCATCTCTGGAGAATGTGGAGAGCGCCATCATCGGTGCTGCTCTCGAGACAATAGAGAGGATTGGACCGGCAAAGGCTACTCTGAAGGTAACGGAGATAACCAACATCCGCTCATCAAAGAGAGAGTCAATGGTGGACCGCGCGAAGGACTTGTTGTTGGATATAGTCCAACAGCGTGACACGGATGCAAGCGGCCTCATCGACGAAGTTCGCAGCGTGCTCACGACCAGTGAGGTCACGACCTACAAGGATACAGGCATGACCTGTGGCCCCAATGTCGAGGGCTCAGATGCCCTCATCATCGTTGAGGGGCGCAACGACGTTCTGAACCTAGCGAAGTGCGGCATCAAGAACTCAATCGCCGTTATGGGTGCCGGAGTCGACAATGCTCTAGTTGAGTTGGTGCAGGCGAAATCCATGGTGACCGCCTTTTTGGACGGTGACCGTGGTGGCAAGATGATTGCACTCGAATTGGCTGGCGTACTTGAAGACAAATTGACTCGAATCGCATTCGCACCAGCGGGGCGAGAGGTCGAGCACCTAGAGA
>CAUZJP010000064.1:0-6607 GCA_963580235.1 Candidatus Thalassarchaeaceae archaeon | reverse complement strand
AGATGACTTGGACTCGGCCTCATTACGAATCAAATGGAGAGTGGCCTCGTGGGCGACGAAACTGTAAATCGAGCGCCCCGTCTACTGTTGATAGCGGGCGCCTCCGGAGTCGGCAAGACGACACTCGCAAAGGCGGTGGCGGTTGAACTCGACTTCGACCGCACGGCGAGCAGTGACATGATTCGCGAGGTGCTTCGCTCTACCACGACGCCCAGTGACAGCCCCGCCCTTCACCGTTCAACCTACAGTACCGGTGAGACGGGAGATGCGGTCACCGATTGGCTCGACGCCAGTGCTGCAGTCGAGGGTGGTGTCGAGGCAGTGGTGTCGCGCGCTCGCAGGGAAGGAATCGATTTGGTGGTTGAGGGCGCCCACATGATTCCATCCAACAGACTTCTCAACGATTGGCGCGACCAAGGCGGCGTCGCAATCGGTGTTGCCCTAGTAATAGACAACGAGTCAATCCACCAGGACAGAATTGTTGAGCGAGAGTCAAATTCTCACCGCGGCTCAGCCCGTTATCTAGCAGCATTTGGTCGAATCAGAGAGATTCAATCCGGCCTGCTCATCCGCGCCAAAGGAGCGGATTGGAAAGTTATCGACACCCACCTCCACGACGATGGGGTAGAGCGAGTTCGACAGTGGTTGGATGAGGCGTGGTACCAACAGAGGTAAATTAGATCTGTTCGACAGTAAAGCTCAGTTTGGATGATTGATATGGAGTCCGAATTGAAACCCGAGACATGGGCATTTCACCTGTTCGGATTCATCGTACCTCTCTCAGTACTTTGGGGCAACTACACTGGTGGATACTGGGTTTTTGGAGGTGCCGTGCTCGCCCTCGGCATCTATCCGATTCTCGATCAGGTATTCGGAGAGGCGAAGCCTGCTAGACCCCCACCGAAGTCTGGCAGACCGTACGAGTTGATGCTCGTCGCTCACGCCTTGCTCAGCCCCCTGATTATCGCGTCTCTCTGCTGGCGAGCCCTGCAAGATGGGAACTCGTGGACGCTTTGGGTGGCAGGATTTAGCACGGGAATCTCGGTAGGAATCTCGGGAATCGTAGTTGCTCACGAACTCGGGCACACCAAGCCAAAGTCGGCAAAGTGGTGGCTTGGGAGAATGAATCTCGTGCTAGCGATGTACGCACACTTCACCACCGAGCACAACTACAACCACCACAAGACGGTGGCCACGGAACTCGACCCGGCGAGCGCGCCCCAGGGCAGAGGGCTTTGGCTGCATGTAGCTCAGACGATTCCGAGGCAGTTTCTGAGTGCATGGAGAACGGAGGTTTCTCGGGCTGAGAAGAAGGCCAAGTCCACCCTCTTCCTCTACAACCCTATCTTCCTAGGTTTGGTGATTGAGGCCGTGTTGGTGGCGGCGATCTGGTTTAGCTTTGGGCAATGGGTTTTGGTCGCATTCCTCTATCAGGCGGCCGTCAGCATCTTCCTCTTGGAGTATGTCAACTACATCCGCCACTATGGGCTGAGACGAACCGTCGATGAACGGCAGACCGAGAAGCACTCGTGGCAGTCAGAGAAGCGCTGGAGTCGATGGACTCTTCTGGAATTGACCCGACATCCGGCGCACCATTTGAAGGCGAGCGATCCGTTCTGGAAGTTGCAGCCCTACGAGGACGCTCCGACGCTGCCGTCAGGTTACTTCGGAGTCTTTTGGCCGAGTCTGATACCTCCGCTCTGGCATCGTTGGATGAAGCCGCGAATCCCTGCCGAGATGCAGTGAGATTCAACCGATTACAATCTCAGCTTGGTAGGCGACCAGTTGGAGTCGGGCGTGACGGTCGGCGACTCCCACCTCACAGGTGACGGTGAAGGTGCCACTCGAGTTAGTGACTGCAACATCGGTCAGAATGATTTCGACTCCTCGGTGCTCACCGTGCCGCATCAGGTCAGCCGCAGTCGAGTTTGCCGCCGAGTCAACAGCCTCCTGCCAGTCAGCACCTCCGGCAACCAAGGTCGCGCTCCGGTTCTCGATGAGAGGTTGCCAGACTGTACTGAATGATTCGGTGACGTCCAACACATCGTGAGCCCCGGAGTCGTAAGGCTCACCGAGACCGGCGACCGAGATGCCGTACCAAGCCATCGAGAGAAGTGTCAACATCAGTATGATGCCGGTCGCCAACAGCATCTGGCCAGTGTCATCGGAGAACAGGCCATCCTCGGAGGACAGTGAGATACCCCGTCTGCGAATCATGCAGACCCCCCCGTGTGCCAAACCTGTAGACTGACTGACCAGACATCTCCGCCATCGTGGACAAGATGATGAACGCTGACGGTCCTACCAAGTGGGGTGCTCCCAGTGCCGTGTCTAGAGAGATATCCCCCATTGTTTGCCAACCAGCAGTTGCCCTGCACGGAGGTGGCAAGCCCGGCAAGAAGAGCGTTGCAGGAATCGTCGAGGGATTCGGTGGCGAGCATTTCACCCATTCTAGTGGTGTGATTCCCCATGTCCGTGGCATCGGTTCCAAGTTGCAATACGAAAGCATCCTCTGCTGCGAGTTGGAGAGCGCCGTCCGAAGCGGGAGATACTGGGTCCGGGATCTGAAGTTGCAAGACGAAGGTTCCCGACATGAAGAAGAGCCAAAAGAGCGTCAACATCTCAAGGATGTGGACTTGAGCGCCATCCGGTGAAACCTCACGGTGTTGCATCTTCTCACATCAACCTGGAATAAATGTACCCAACGCTGGGTTCAGACCCGCATCGCCATCAATTCCAATCAGGTCGGGAGAGAATGCGATGAAGTTGAAGCATAGCATTGCAAAGATGAGCATGTATCCAGCGTGTTTCATTCCGCTTGACAATCTGCCAGTAGCCATCAGTCCAGCCATCGCACCGTTACCCAAGGCCTGCGCGCTAACGCCGTAGAAGAAGACGACTAGGAAGAAGAGCGGGTCGATGGCGCGAATCACCATGTTGCCTATTTGAGCCGAATCATCACCCGCGTTTGAACTTGAAATTGCGGGGATGAAGACCTTCGCGAGAACGACGATGACACCCAGGAAAACGAAGTAGGAGGTCCAAATAACGGCGATGTAAGAGGCGATAGCGCGCTCTCTCTCACTCTGTAGGAACTTGATTTCACGGCTGTCATTTGCAGCAGTCACCAGAATGTCGGAGATTTTCCCTCCCGCCTTGTTCGCCTCTTGAATAAGGCTGATAGCCCTCTTGACTAGCGGTGTGCCGACCCGATCCGCGAACATCTGAATGACATCCCCGAAGGCTACGCCCCAACTGAGTTGGTCAGACATCCGCCGAACCTCCTCATTTAACGCGCCGTACTCCGAACGGGCGAGCGTTCTCACTGCCAAGGTCATTGACAAACCTCCTTTCCAATATTCTGCTAGGTCTCTCAGGAAGTCTGGGAATTTTTCTTCCATGGCGTCAATCTTCTTCATCTGACGGTCCCAGTATATTGCTCCAGGCAGACACATGAAAATAAATCCATAGCCGAAGAAGTTGACGAAGAGGAACGGCCTCAAGGTGACAGGCCCGAGATTGACCTCTGGGCCCACGAACTGAGCACCGTTGTTCATCCAGTCAGGAACGCCGTCGTATGAATCGACAGATATGGTCACGATGAAGTTCGTCATTCGAGGAAGATTACGGTCGAATTCTAGCCACAATTCCCACCCTTCACCGGAGATTGCATTATCGATTACCATATGGCAGTCATCTTGGTTGGTCACGGCTTGAATTACATGTGAGGTGCCTAGGCCACCGCCGAATGACGGCTCCCAAAGTGTTACCGTGTACGGAAACTCAACATCCGCCGCAGCAGTACAGTCTAATTTCAGCGGTTGTATCGGATGCGGTAACGAGCCTAACTTCAACGCGTCGATGCCGGGTATGTCGAATATCTGGCCAATTCCGGGCCCCTTCACATTGTCCCACTGGATTGTCATCGTTTGAGTTGCGGCTCGTTCCTGAGTCCAGAAGCAGGTTTCGTTCATCGCATAGTCCGGTTGGGCGCTGTTCGGGTCAAATCCACACGCATTGTTGATGAAGACCGGGTTTTCATTGAGTGGGGCGGGCGCCATGATTCCGAAGATGAGATCGGCGTTTGTCGCCCAGAATACCATGCAGGCCATCCCGATAAAGCAGGATGTGATGGTGATTGCGAGGAAGTTCCGTCGGATGTTGTCGTCCTTGGGAAGGTCTAGTTCAACGCGAATCTTCTGTTTTCTCTTGCGTGCCAATATTTCACCTCCCACTCACATTTCCTGTTCCTTGCTCATCATCCAAACGAGAATAGCGTATGCTATGTGAATCGTCGGTAGAACACCCAAGACGACCCCGTAGACCTGCGTCTCCGTCAACTGAGCGCCCGAGCCGGACACCCAGAACATGATGACCAGCATGACGATCAGGAAGAGAGGCATTGCGACAGCGACCACAACATATGATTCAGCCATCATCGCTAGTGTCTCAAGGAACACGCCGAGCCGAATTCTATTTTCTCGCATGTAGTGCTCGGCCCTGTTTAGGAAGTAGATTTTCAGGTTCCCTCCAGAGGTCAGGGTGCCAGTCATACCTTGGAAGAATTGTGAGACCCAGGGGGAGGCCGCTCTATCGACAGAGAGTTTGATTGCAGTCACCAAGTCCATTCCGAGCAGAGTGACATCTCGGTAAATCATTGCAGAGTCATAGGAAATTTCGTCGTAGATATCTTCGTTCATGGCGAGTGACTTGAAGATTTTCGAGGGGGTCGCATTCGCTGCCGCCATCGCTGCTGTGTAAGATGCCGCGTAGGGGATATACTTCTCTAACGCCTCGCTTCGCTCAAACCTTTTGCGCTCTGCAGCACCAAGGAAATGACGGTAGGCGAAGATGGGTGCCAAGATGCCAAAGAGGAACACCAGACCAGCCCTAGCTGTGGCAGAAAACACCTTTGTTTCGTAGAATGGGCAACCCCCGTAGGTGTATTCCTGTTCATCCGGGCCCACCCCGGTCCAGTCTAGGCTCGGGTTGATGTCATTGGGGTTCCAAAACGCCCAGTCAATACATGGGATTATGGATTCATCAGTCTGCGATTTTTCATAGAGGGCGATTCCGCCGATTTCAGGAAGAAAGGCGAGAGAGAGAACGCCGATGCAGATTGCGAAAGCTACGAACGTGCTCATGTATGTAGTGGCCTTGTAGACCTCCGGCATCACTCGAATATCTGCCTGTAGGAGTGTTTTCTGCAACTCTTTGTCAGCACGCGCTCTCTTTAGTATCCACTTGCCGATTATAATGTTGGAGAAGACCTGCCAACGGCTGAGAGTCATCCCATCAAAGCGCTTTTTCTCCGGCTTTTTCGCCACTCAGGACACCTCACTGAAGCCCATCCACTCTAGCCAATACGGCTTGTGGGCGGACATAGTATTCGGTGATTATTTGAGCCACTTGGTCGGATTTCCGAATGTCGTTGAGGACCATCCAGTCGAGGATTCTCTTGCGGGTGCGCAACTCATTTCGCATCTCATCTTGGCTGTAGTTGATCTTCACCATGATTTTCTCCAAGACATAGGACTTGCCTGAGAACTCGTAGTCGTCGGTGGCTGGATCCCACTTGAACACCTCGTTCGTGATGACCTCCTGACTGTGCGGGTCGACGCCGACAATCTCCACAATCTGCTTGGTTCGCCGCACACGACGACCATTGATTCTGGTCTGCATTTGGATTGAGCACGCTTCCAGTGCTGGAAGAAGAACTCTGGGGATGTCAATCGGCTTGTTCTCGAGGCGGTGTACGAGCGATGTGATGGAGTCGGCGTGAACAGTGGAATAGGAACAGTGTCCAGTAGCCATCGCTTGGAACAGAACATACGCTTCAGCACCACGAATCTCACCGACGATGATGTACTCCGGACGCTCTCGAAGTGCTGCCTTCAGTAGTTCGAACTCACCGATTTCACCTTCGTCAGACTCACCTCCGAAACCTTGCCGAGTAAGACCGGGAATCCAGTTAGGCTGGGGGATGTTGACCTCTCGGGTGGACTCGATGCTGACAATCTTCATCTGCCACGGAATGAACAGCGCCATCGCGTTCAAAGTGGTCGTTTTTCCAGACGCCGTTCCACCCACGAACAGCATCGAAATACCTTGTTGGAAAGCGATCCACATGTAGGCGACCATAAGACTCGTCATGGTCCTGAAAGCGATGATGTCGCATGGCGAGAAGGGGTCTTCTCGGAATCGGCGGATACAGAACGTCGAACCCTTCGTTGAAATCTCGTAGCCCAATTTCATGACGATTCGAGAGCCATCCATGAGAGTTGCGTCAAGCAGCGGCTCAGCCACGGAAATGTGCTTGCCGCAGCGTTGTGCGAGTTTGATGATGTAGGACTCCAACTCATCGTCTTCAGGCCATGCGATGGAGGTCTCGACCGACTCGAACTTTCGGTGATAAGCGAAGATGGGGATGCCGGTCCCATCGAGGGACACATCCTCAACATTGGAGTCATTCATCAGCACGTCCATGCGGCCGTAGCCTAGCAGGTCACGCTTGAGATAGTAGAAAATCTTGGAACGTGATTTCTTGGTGATTCTCATCGAATAGGACTTGATGACTTGGTCCATTGCGGCTCGAAGGTAGCCCGCT
>CAUZJP010000063.1:0-6741 GCA_963580235.1 Candidatus Thalassarchaeaceae archaeon | reverse complement strand
CCGTTTACGAGTCTACTGAACGCTATGCCGAGCACCGTGAACCCAAGGGACTGGTTCCTTGAGGACATGGATGGCGACGGACGCAACAATGGACCTGGTGATTGGGATACCGACGGCGACCAGATGCCTGACGGATTCGAGTACTGCTTCGACACACTACTCAACGCAGCTAATTCCTCCGACGCCTTTGGCGACTATGACGAGGATGGGCTGAACAACCGTGCCGAGTATGATGTGGCGCGCACATGGGGTTCGGAGAACTTCACCTCACCCCTCAAGGCTGACACTGACGAAGATGGAATGCCTGACGGCTGGGAGGCAAGCAACGGACTCAATCCGGTCGATGGCGGCAACGCTTACGATGACCCTGACCTCGACGGTTGGGACGCTAACGGAGATGGCAAAGTTGTCTACGCTGACTTGATTGGAATTGCCAGAGTCTATTCGATACCTGTCGAGTTGATGGAGTATGTCGAGGATAACCAGACCGTTGCCTACGCGAGAATAACTCACGCAGGTGGCGCCCAAGAGACGGTTCCGTTGAAGGCACCAAGTTCGGGATATGTCTACTCAATCCCTGCCCTCTCATTGCTCAATGGCCCGGCCATTGAGAATGAAGTGACCAGTCGAAACTATGTTTGGTTGGTCATCGTTGGAGAGGATGAGAGGTTCACGAACCTGATGGAATATCAAGCCAGAGACCGTGACCATGACGGCATTATCGATGGCCGCTCAACCGACCCACTCAACCCCGACACAGATGGTGACGGATTGATTGACGGAATTGAGGTCGGTGGTTGGCACATCCTTGTAGTCAGCCGAGGTGTACATGACATCTTGGTGACCAGCGACCCTGGTGATGTTGACACTGACGATGATGGGCTAACTGACTGGAAGGAGTTCAGCGAGACCTACACCAACGCTTCCAACATCGACACTGACTCAGATGGCCTTCAGGACTATGTCGAGGCGGTTGACGGCTTCACATGGGATGGTGTGCCGTACTACACAAACGCCAGCATGTTCGATACTGACATAGATGGCTTGGAGGATGGTGAAGAGGTCGTAGAGGGAATGGATCTCTATGTCACCCACGCAAATGACTCCGACACCGACGACGATGGTCTGCGTGATGGAAATGAGGTTCTCTATGTGCCACGGCCGTGGCAGTCGGCAACCAACCCACTGGTCAACGATACAGACGCCGACGGGATGCTCGACGGCTGGGAGATGCAGGTCGAGTCGACAATGGACAACACTCGCTCTCATAGTCTCTGGATCACCACCCAAAATTGGCAACCCCCAGGATGCGAAGATGTTGGTTGCACGAGAGGGCCGGGTGGTTGGCTTTGGAGCAACTGGCTTAGCGGATTCGAGTCTGGTGGTGACAAGAACAACGATGGTCAACCAGACCCCAAGTACTTCCTTTGGGAAATGAACATCACAGGATTCACGCTGCCTCAGACAGGAGGCCGATGGGCCCTCGACCCAGCTATGGGAAGTTTGCCGGACTCCGACTTTGACATCGATAACGACACCCTCGAGAATGACATGGAGGGCCCCAACCGCTGGAACACAAATCCAGTCAATGACGACACCGATGACGACAGACTTCCCGATGGGTGGGAGGTCAAGTACAGCGCCTTGGCGATTGCTGAGGGCCTGATTGACAACAACTCTCTCGAAGCACTTGGAGCCCGCGGGCCGATGGACCCCTCAATGGAGGACAGCGACCTCGACGGGATTCCCGATGGCGAAGAGGACTTCGATCGCGACGGACTAAACAGGACCATGTTGCTCAACAGGTTCTGCCCTGGATGGGATGACTCGAGTTCCTCGCTTTGTCACATCGACCCGATTGACCCCGAAGGCGCCAAGTTCTACAACGACCTTGAAAACTACACCAACTACGAAGAGATGCTCAACGGAACCAATCCGGTGTACAACGACTCCGACCTCTGCCCAGACGGCTCACACTGCCCTGACGGAATGGAGGATGGACCCGAGGTCTATCACATGGATTCTGATGGTGACTCGATGTTCGATGGTTGGGAGTACTACTTCCGCTTCGACCCGTTCGATGGCGCTGATGCCAACCTCGATGTCGACCAAGATGGCTACAGCAACAAGTGCGAACACGAATGGCATACCAACCCGAAGCAGTCGAACAGCTTCCCAGGACAGGGTCAACAGTGTGACATGTGGGCGTGAACCAAAACAAGTGCCCATCTAGGCCATTCCCTCGCATAGCAGCGCTAAGACTTGGTTGAAGCCCTAATAGGCGGAGAGTAGCCTACTGAGATATACCAGTAATCTCGCCCATAGGGCGAGGATGCTTAATTCCGATGAATTTGATGCTTTATGGGTCACCCTTGATAGTTGATGGGCTACGGATGATGATTCATGAGGGGACATCGCGTCGCTCTCGCTGTCGCCCTCTGCTTCCTTCTATCCCTTCAGTCCGGACCTGACCCAAACCAGTTTGAATTCTCGCCCACATCACTGAGCGGAGAGGTGGATTACCCTCCGACAATCTCGATTGACCAACCACACGGCCTTGTCTACAATGAGTTCGTAGTCGTCACCGGGATGGTCTGGGATGAAGCGATACCCTCAGATGTACATTGGCAGTTGGAGAAGAATGGTGAGATCGAATTGGAAGGCAGCGTCTTGAACTCGCTGACCGAGGATCTTACTTGGGCTAATTCAGAAGAACGAGCGTGGAATTGGAATCTCAATTTCAACATCAGCTCACTCACTCCTTGCGCCTGTACCCTCGCTATCCATGCAGTCGACCAATCTCAGCAAATCACTGGAGACTCAATCATCGTGTTCGGAGGGGCGGAAGCCGAATACATTCAACCTCATCTTCTCATCGATGGACCAAACCAAGGTGAACAGTGGCGGGGCATCATCACCTTGACTGGTTCTGCCGCAGAGGCAGCCGCCGCTCCGCTGACAATCGAATGGGCAACTCTCTTCTCATCCCAAGCGAGCCGCTCCTGCAGCCGTGGCCATCTTGAGGAATATGTGATTGTGACTGAGTGGAATGCGGCCACACATACAGTAGACACTCTCGGTAAATTTGAGGTCCCAATCGAAACCGCCGATTTGGCTGATGGCTGGCACCTGCTCGTCGCCCGCGCCTCAGACGGCCAAGGGAACTACTCTACTACGGCCTGCACCTTCGTTGCGCTCCACAACGAACCTCCAATCGCAGTCATCACCGGCCCTGTGGAACTGAATGAGTCAGCACTTGCTCACTTTGATGCTAGCAACTCGGATGATCCGGTCTGGGGTAAGGATGGCTTGCGCTTCACATTCATCGTCCAATCGAATAAATCGTCTTTCCCGCCCGAAGTACATGACCTGGGGGAAACTCGCAGTTGGGGATGGTACGCCAACCAGTCAGGCACCTTTGAGGTAAGGGTCTTGGTGACCGACACCTCAGGGCTCTACAGCACAAATAACACCACGGTAATCGTCCATAATGTGGAACCGCTCGCTGCCGCGAGCATTGAGGGGACTTCTTTCGACTCTGACATCGTAATTCGATTACCCGATACCACCCACTGGGTCGTCGATGCCTCACTGAGTACCGATACGGCGAATGATTTGGGGGGGCTCGACTATCTGTGGTACATCGACGGGGAGCCGAAGGCAATTGGAAGAGAGCAGGTCATCCGGAGGGAGTGGATTGGCGATGAGCGAGTGACTCACCTATTGACACTGAAGGTGACTGACGACGATGGGGAAGCTGACTGGGTAGAGGTCTTCATCGGAATTGAGGGAACTCAATCTGATCCGCTTTGGGTTCAGCCCGCGTCACTCTCAGAGCAGTTGGTCAACTCGGTTGGGGGAAACCTGAACATGCTGCTGATCTTCATGCTGGCACTTGTGGCAATCGCCGCTCTCACAATGCGCCTGACAATCCATGACAGCACCTCAGACATACCCCGCTGGATTGCCAAAGGGAGGAAAACTGATGTTGACGAGGCGTTCGATGAGGGTGATGATTTCGAAGTCGACGACGGTGGCGGCGAGAGTGAAATGGCCGACGAAGTCGACTGAATGCTAAATAGGAGGCGTCGAGGACGGCGCACCATGTTCGACGGCCATGGTCTCGACCTCGGTGAATCGCCAGCCAAGGTGGGTGGAGAGGAGCTTAGGGCTCGCCAAGTCGAGATATGCTCGCAACTTGAGAGCGGTTCGATTCTGTTGATTGTCAACAACCCTGAATCAATCCGCTCGGCCGATGTGGAATACCCATACCGCTCAAACAGCAACATGCTCTACCTCGTAGGCTGGGAGGCGCCCGAAGCGGTTGCCTGCTTCCACCAGACCGATGGCAAGTGGCAGACCCGACTCTATGTGCCACCTCGAAATGTCGAGAAGGAGACTTGGACTGGGATTCGCCCCGGCCTTGAGGGGGCGGAGGCGAACTATCCGGTGGACAAGGCGGTCTCAATCGATGAGATTTCCGAGGACCTCTCCGCCATACTCTCTGATTGCAAGTCGGTCTACCATGTCCGCGGCCTCTCCTCTGAGGTGGATGAAATCCTCGATGCCGCGCTACTCGAGGTCAGTCGGGACCGGCAACGTCTTGGAACCGGGCCGGTGAACTTGTGTGACCCACGCCCTCTGCTCGGCGAGATGAGGCTCATCAAGTCTGATTCTGAAATCGAACAGATGCGCCATGCGGCCAGAATCGCCTCTGCGGCGCACATCGAATCGATGCGAAACGCCCACGCCGGCATTGGCGAACACCAACTTCAGGCCATCATCGAAGGATGCTTCAAGCACAACGGCTCGCAGTGGTCCTACCCGAGCATAGTCGGCGGAGGGGACAACGCCACCATCCTGCACTACCACGAGAACGATGCCGAGATTGCCGGGGGGGAACTCGTCCTAATCGACGCCGGCTGCGAAGTCAATGGATACGCCAGCGACATCACACGCACCTGGCCGGTAAACGGCAAGTTCAGCGAAACACAGCGATCCATCTACCAACTTGTCCTCGACGCCCAGGAGGCGGCCATCGCTCAGTGCCAGCCGGGAGTGCCCTACGATGGGCCCCACCACGCGGCTAGAGAGGTAATGGCTCAGGGGCTGCTCGATTTAGGCATCGTGCCGGGACCGACGCTGGAAGATGCTCTAGGTGCCAAACAACTCGGCCTCTACTACATGCACAACACAGGGCATTGGCTTGGATTGGATGTCCATGACGTCGGAGTTTACCGACCTGATGACGAGCCCCGGGTACTTGAGCCGGGGATGGTCATCACGGTTGAGCCGGGTCTATATTTCGGGGCATGGCGGCCTGATATCGAAATTGATGATGAATGGGCAGGAATCGGAATTCGCATCGAAGATGATGTGTTAATCACCGCAGAAGGGCACGAGGTTCTCACCGATGATTGCCCCAAGACCGTAGCCGACCTTGAGGCTCTGATAGGTAGCGCTGACTGAGGTTTGAATATGAGTTGGCAGGACATTTTGGCAGCCCAGTCCGGGGAGTCTCCCGAAAGGCTCACCGAGGAGGAGGCTGTGATTCTCTATGAGGAGGCTGACTTCAACGCTCTTCGCCAAGCGGCCCTTCACCGGCGTCGGAGCAAGGTCCCCGGTGGCGTGGTCAGCTACATGGTCGACCGCAACGTCAACTACACCAATGTCTGCACCATCAACTGCCAGTTCTGCTCCTTCTACCGACCTCCCGGTCATGCCGAGACATACACCCAGACCTACGAGCAGATTAGCGAGCGAGTGCGCGAACTCGAGGACATCGAGGGAGTGCGCATCCTGATGCAGGGAGGAGTCCATCCCGACCTACCCATCGAGTGGTACGAGGACCTGCTGCGCCATCTGCGCACCAACCACCCCACCATCGCCCTCGATTGCTTCTCACCCATCGAGATCGAGGGCATCGCCGATGTCACAGGGTTGAGCACGCTAGAGGTGCTGCGCCGCTTCCAGGAGTGCGGGATGCATGGGCTTCCCGGTGGAGGAGCGGAGATGCTGGTGGACGAGGTACGCCTCGATGTATCGCCCAAGAAGGGCTCCGCCGACAACTGGCTCCGAGTGATGTCCGAGGCACAGAGCCTTGGTCTGACCACCTCGGCGACCAATGTGTTCGGCTTCGGCGAGAGCGAAGCCCAGCGGGTCCGTCACATGGTGCGTGTGCGCGAGGTGCAGGACGAGGCGCTGGCGAACGGCTGGGCTGGATTCACCTCGTTCATCTCGTGGCCGGTGATGCTCGAGACCAATGTGTTCGGGAAGCGCAACCGCGGACGCAATCGATACGAGTTGGGCGCCGGCCCGACCGAGTATCTCCGGCATGTCGCCATCTCTCGGCTGTTCTTCGACAATGTCGACCACATTCAGGCGTCATGGCCGACAATGGGCATCGATGTCGCCCAGATGGGGCTCTTTGGTGGGGCTGACGACATCGGCTCGACTATGATGGAGGAGAACGTCGTTTCTGCTTCAGGAACAAGGAAGGTGCTGGCGACTGAGATCGAGTTGCAGGACGCAATCCTCAGGGCTGGATTCACGCCACGCCGCCGGGATTCCGACTACAACCTGCTCGACACCCCGGACCTTGGAATCGATGTGCAGGGATTCCCCTGCCCGCCGCCTCAACAACCGGTTTGAGCATCCAACCTGTGTAAACCGCCTTGGCGCGCGCGTAGGTGGGAGAACGGATATAGCACCATAATCAGCCCAAACAACATGAAAAAGGGT
>CAUZJP010000062.1:0-6831 GCA_963580235.1 Candidatus Thalassarchaeaceae archaeon | reverse complement strand
ATCTGCCAATCCCCTGGATGCAGGGCGGCCGGTAGAGGGGTGAGGATGCTGAGGGAGAGGATATCATCTTGCGGGGCGAGGAAGAATGTTGCATCAGGACCCTCCTGAACATCGGTGGCAGGATTACCGTCACCGTCGAAGACTCGAAGTTCTAAATTGTAGTCGCCCGGAGCCCAGCCCTCCACATCCATCACGCTCGATGCGTGTTGTGTGACCTCTCTCAACGAGAGCCTTCCTTCTATGGCGCGGATGAAAGCCTCAGCAATCGCTGCATGTCCGGCATCGGTGAGGTCGTCGTTAGTGTCCGTCCACTCGGGGTGGAGAGGTCCGTCATCGGATAGCGGTACGATGGTTACCCACGGTCTGGTGGAGGCGATTTCTAGCAAGATGGTGTTCTTCTCACTGATCGATTCGTAGCCCCCAAAACTGTGGCAGCCCGCAGGCCCTGAGCCGATGTGACAGACATAGTCCGGGTCGAGCCTCAACGAGCCGATGTAGACCTCTGCACCCATACCTCCCAACTGGTCGAACAAACTGGGGTAGTTCGCCTGCCAAACAGAGGGTGATGAGGAAGCGTAGTCATCGAGCGGCAGGATGGTGATGATGTCGGGGTGAGCGTCACTCACTACCCCCACATCGTCGCGGAAGCTGTGCACATTCGCGCTCCCGCGGGCGAAGTTCCAGAGTTGGACTTCGGGCCAATCTTCCTGGAGTGAGCGGTGAATGAGGACGGTTGAACTGTTGTTCACTACACTCGCTCCGTCACCTTCAACCACACTTGAACCAAGAGCGACATAGGAGGTGATGTTCCTAGAGTCCGTTCTGGTGCCTAGTGTGAGATTCTCACGGTGGTTGAAGCCGTTGGGACCACTCACATTGACCCAACCCTCCGTGTCATCATATTCGCTGGACCGCCACTCACCCGAAAGCCACCAAGAGTCGCTTGCCAGTTCTGATGGATATATCTCAAATCCGGTCTCAGTTGGGAAAACATCGTCGATGACCTGCACTTGAGAAATAGATTCCACCGAGAAGTTGTCCTCATTTCTGTTGATGTCCATCACTCGCCAAGTGACTGCCCAACTACCGAGGTCGGATGCGTAGAATGTATACTCGCCATAGTAGACCTTGCTCACCTCGTGCCATTGGAGAGGAACCACCACCTCGTCCACCCCACCTCGCACAAAGTGAACAAAGACATCCAAGTTCGAGCGAGCTCCTATGGAGGTTGCCTCAAAGTCAAGAGTCGTGCCCGGACTAATCTCGCAAACTGCTACGAGTAGTCGGTTGCAAATCGTGAGGTTTGCGCTGGCCAACTCGGGATAGACTGGGCGTAGAATGAAACTATCATCCCAGCCCGCGACGCTTGCAGGAAAGTTGTCGTTGTTTGAGGAGTCGGTCAGCCATAGCCAGAGGGCCATGCGGTCGCCGTACTCGGCGGAGTGTTGGCTTGTGTCGTAGATGGCGATGTAGGCGTTTTGGAGGCTGTTCCAAGCCATCGACTGGAGGGATGCCGGAGGCCACGAACTGATTCCACCGAGGCCTTGGAGGTGCCAATCTATGTTGAGGTCTGATTCGTTACCCAGTACGCGCACGCGGATTTCGACGATCTCGCCGATGCGGGCGTCAGTCGTCTCCTGTCCGTCAACGAGGAAGGTGATGTCGCTGAACTCCGGCAGAATGTCGTCGATGAATGTGACATTCAGATTGTCTAGTGTGATTGAGTGTCTGTCGAGACCATCTCCACCGCTGAGAATTGGGAATTCGCTGAAGTCCGCCTCAGCCCATCGATTGCTGGTGACATTGACATACTCGTTAATCGCTCCGAGCAGATTCTGATTCGTTCCAATCTCAGTGGTCAGTTCGTACGGAATCGCGATGAGAGAGGAGGTGAAACTCCCCATGTAGGCCACCGTCGCTGAACAACCAATATTCAGATCACCCCAATCGACGCCGCCCGCCCCTGAAGTGCCGGTTGTCGGCCATTGGCTAGCGAGCAGACTCTGAGGGAGTTCGAGCGAGATGCCGTGATCGGGAATCAGTGAGGTATTGATGGTTGAAATTGTGGTGCCTGCCAACGAAAAGCTGACATTCCCCTCGAAGATGAAGCGTGGAGGTATGATGTGAACCCAACCCGATGATATCGGAGTCACTTTGGTTGGAACATACATCTCAAGGGTGGTGGAACCAATCGCCGCTACATCGGTGGCGCTTCTGACCACACCGAGGCTGCCTGCGAAGTCGAAGATCTGGTTGCTACCATGAATCGTGCCGACATCGAGTGTCACATCATCCAACGAGTGCCATGACGAGGTGTTGATGTTGAATTGTGATGCGGTTGGAGTCGTTGAATTGTCGCTTGTCGATAGGTTGAGTTGGAACTGGATCTGAGCGAGAGGTGGTAGTGTATGGCCACTGAGATTCAACGACTTCCACTCCGACCAAGCGGTTCCGTCAACTGTGATTCGAACAAGACCGGAAATCGATGTATTGGCCGGCTGAGTGTAGTTCACACTGATTGTCGTGTCGAGGTGAAGAACTCCCAAGTCACCGATGACCGGACTCAGATAGGTGCCCGCATCAGCATAGACGATTGTGCCGCCAGCCCATCCTGCGAAGGTGCCTGAGAATGCGAAGCCGTTGTTGCCGTTGTTGCCGGCAGTTCCGTAGGAGCCCGTACCGTAGGGAGCGCCTCGAGCCCCGCCTGATCCAGCGTTGGCCTGCATCACCCCGTTGTTGGAGAATTGGCCTGTGACGGTCGCGACAAGAACCACACCGCCACCAGCACCGCCGCCGCCATCTCCTCCGTCGTACATGCCGATGCCGATGCCAGCCTGGGCGCCGCGCGCACCGTCTCCACCATCTCCTCCATTGGCACGAAGAACCGAGTTGAAGCCGGTGTAGACTGAGTTGGCCATCAAAGAGATTGAGCCGCCACTACCGCCGCCAGCACCGCTGCCACCCGGGCCGGTTCCCGACGAGGGAGCCGCGCCGTCGTCAGCCCTGCCGCCGTTCACCGATATCGTGCCGTTCATGTAGATGGTTCGAGCGACCAATTCTACGACTCCACCACCGCGCCCAGCCGTTGCGTCGGTGGTGGTCTGCCCGTTTATGTTCGTGAATGTGACATTGCCTCCCGATGAGCCGGCCTCCGAGCCGTTGCCGTAATTGATTCCACCCAAACCGCCGTTCGTGCCACCACCGTCTCCTCCAGTGCCACCATGACCGGCGCCTCCTGCCCCTGGGCTCTTGCCGTTGGAGCCACGCGCTGTACCCGTCCCCTGTCCGCCATTCGCCCAGACCAATTCGTCGGCGTAGATGCCAGCCCCTTGGTCGATGATGATGGTGTTAGCGTAGATTCGGAGTGGACCACCTGAGACTGAGATGGAACCGCATGTCAACCCGGTGCAGACGATGCGGAGGGTGTCGAAGGAGTAGTTTCCACCCTGCCACTGTGAATTGAGGGTGACCTGGGTGTTGTTGGTGCCGGCGTTTGGAACGGCGCCGCCGCTGGTGACATTGAGGCGGGCGTCGCCGTTGGCGTCGACTGTGGTGAGATTGAAGGTCGAGTGAGGTGCGAGTGTCAGCATCCCGACGCTGTTGTTGTTCCAGTCTAGGAGGCCTGAGCCGGTCAAATCGAATTCGACATCGGTGACCCGTTGGCCGGGGCGGTGGGTTATGCCCGCCGACTCGTTAAGTGCCGGATGGAGGAAGATGCTCGCATTTCCATTCGAGAAGGTCTGAGTAGCGCTTCGCATCCAAGGATAGTAGATGTTGGGAGTTTCGTTGAACACCGTTGTCGCAGCAGCCTCCTGCAACTCGAGGATGCGGCTCTGGCTGAGGCTAGAGGGCCCAATCAGTCCGACCGATGTCTCCCCAGTCAAAGTAGAGAACACTACGCAAGTGGCGAGATAGCTACCCGATAGCGAAGGGTGGCTACCGTCAGAGGAATAGAGGTCGTGGAACAGGGTCCCGGAGTCTTCAGGGGTCCCGCCTTGTGCTACTATGTCGTCGTAGATGTGCTTGTACGCAAGACCTGCTGGGGCGATCCAAGCCGGCCTATCTGCCGTAGAGACATTCTCGGCGTAGAGCCTGTAGCCTGATTCGAGGTGTGCCTGCATCGTGGGATAGTCAGGATTGCGCCAGGTGTTCTGCGAATCTCCGTCACGCCTGCCCCAAGTCATCATGAAGACCGTCTCGGCACCTCCCGCGTCAATCATGTCATCGAGTATGATGGAGCCGTTCTTGCTCTCCTGCCAGTAGGTACCACTGATGGGGAAACTCGGGACTTGGCTCTGGTCTTGGAGGATGACCCAATCCCAGTTGCCGTTGTTGAGCGTGGTGTTCCACTGATGCCCGGCAGACTGAGCCCGATTGGCGTGCTCATCCAACTTGAGACCACCTGCTGTGAGGCTTGCCACATTGGCGGCCGCATCCTCCTGCTGAAGAGCTGCTTCGGTGAGTCCCTCGAGGTTGTTGCTCTGGACATACGAGTTCCCCAAGTAGAGAACCTCGAATCCCTGCTGCCCGGAGTTCATGGCTGGGACTTCCTCAGCCAACTGTCCGGTGGCAGACATGTCAAACGGCTGCACGAAGTGAACTGCGACAGTGCTGAACATCATCAGCGCGGCGAGGATGAAAGCACTGCATCGCACAGGCTGGACCATGGGGTCCAGCGCTCCTAGCACACCTATACCGATTGTGGCTTCCTGTCGAGAGGTCCATGCTGGGGGAAACTAGGGTTTGCGCCAACTGCCACCGGGTTCGGACCACCACCAATTATCGTCAGCATCGACATACCACATGCCCTCAGGCACCTCTTCGTAGCGGCCGCCGGGAGGCAATTCCTTGTAGGATGCGGCTAAGTTCGGGTCATTCTCCTCCACTGCCGACTCAAGTTCCGTGGCCTCGGCAATCTCAGGCTGGCCGCCTAGGTCGGAGACGCCAACAGAAGCGGCCCCATGCTGGTCCTCGTCGTCGCGTCGCTGACGGCGCACGAGGAAGATCGTTGTCAGGAAGATGCCGAACAGCCCAACTAGAGCAGCCACGATTAGCAATGGGGACAGCCCCTCTTCCTCCTCGGAGGAGTCAAGGGCTCCTTGGGCTCCGTCGCTGGATGGTCTCAGATAGGCGCTGAACGGCTGCTCCGAGCCGATGCGATGCCAGATGCCGCCATGGTCCCGCCACTCAAAGAGTGCCGTGGTACTGATGTCGGTCGCCTGTTCAACCTCTCCTTGGGTGCGGCAGGTCACAACTAGCGAATCCCCAGGCAGTATGGTCTGTGCGGTAGTCGGCATGCAGGTGAACTTCGGATGGCTGTTCGTGACCCTGAACCTGACCGTCGAGGGCCTTTCGCCCATGTTGTTCACATTGCAGACGAACTCACGATGTCCGGTGAGGGACATCTCCGCGTCATCCACGGAGCCATCGACACAACTGGGGAGAGAGAACAGGGGGTCCGGAGGGGCGACGACGGTGAGATGGCTGATTCCGGTGGTGCTCAGGTCACCGGAACTCAGTGTGAAGAAGATAGTGAAGTCGCCGATGCTCGTCATAGTCCGGTTGAACTCGATGGTACCGTTGGACAGACCCGCAAGGCCCTCTTCTTCCAAGGACATCGCACAACCGTCGTTGCAGGAAATTGCGAGCCGGTAGGTGACTGTGTCTCCGAGCACGATTTCGGTTCCATTCGCAGGTTCCAACACCTCCAGGGTGAGCGTTCTTGGCGGGACGATGGTCACTTCGCCGTCGGGCCCAAGGCGCCAGTCGGGAGCGGGGTTGCCAGCACTATCCATCAGCGACACCTCAAGATGGTATAGTCCCGGCTCAACATCGGTCGTGTACCAGTCGGCTTGACCGGTGTTATCCGAGGTGCTGTGGACCAGCAGTCGATTGACATGTTCTCCGGTTTCTGTGGAGACATCCACCGAAACATCGACGCTCTCATCTGTCTCAGCGGACCATTCGATGGTGGTACGCCAAACTGCGGGGTCCGTTGGTGACCAATCGAAGGAGACTGCTACCAGATTCGGTGCGAGACGATCAACGATGGTGAGGGTCGCGTCTGTACTTGGCCGCGCACCATCTTCATCGATTTCTGATAGTTGCGTATCGAGGAGTTTAACCTCGAGGTCCCACACACCGAAGTCGTAGCGAACGATGGACCATGCCCCCATGTAACTCAAGGTGGAGTTATCCCAAGCGAGCGGAATAGAGATCTCCGAGCCGCCATCGCGTCTTGTCAACTCGACAGACGCATCGAGTTCAGCGCGGTCGGTCATCTCCTCTACCGTGAAGGTAATTGGTTCGTCATGGCGCCAAGTGCCGGTCAACATGCCTCCCTCGAACGGCCCGCTGCTGCTGCTCAGGACCAAGTCCGAGACCACTGGCGGGCCTGGTAGGATGCTGACCTGCAACGATACGGAGGAATTGGCGAAGTTTCCGGCAGCATCTTGCATGTCGCACGAGAAATCGAGCAGAGTATCGGACCCAGGAGTGGCGTACAACTCTGTATCATACGACAGCAGGTACGCTTGGCGCTGTCCAGTCCATTGCATAGTCCGGCTGGGGTCTGAAGTGCTGTTCTGTCCACTCTGCACTAGTTCGCAGACGATGGTGAGGTTCTGCTCGCCAATCTGATCGGTTACCAAGAATATCAGCATGTCACCGTGGCGGGCCACGGTGGTCTCCACCCCATCCACCTCCATCTTCACCTCATGCAGACGAGGTGGTATGTCATCGGTGGTGTTCACGAAGAGATTAGAAATGAAAACAGGGAAATCAAGAACGGAACTGATGCCAGTGGCCATCAGTGGGAAGTCTTGCCGGCAG
>CAUZJP010000061.1:0-6907 GCA_963580235.1 Candidatus Thalassarchaeaceae archaeon | reverse complement strand
GCCATCGGTTCACCCTTCACCTCAACCATCGGATGCACAGACCCTCAAGGCCAACAGACTGCCCACACACGAGAGGGAATCATTCCTTCGGAGCCGTCAGTGATTACTGATGACGGAAATGGAGGGCAGGAGAACCAGAGCACGCAACAGGAGTCGAGTCGAATCTCGACATTCGTCGTCTCCATCGCAGCAATTCTCCTGTTGCTGATTGGAGTGACCGTAGCCTTCGTCACTCTACGCGAGCGTGAGGAAGAGGTCCTCGGGGAAGTTCAGGAGGAGGAGTTGTCAGAATGGGCCGCTCCCGATGATTCGCGGTTGGAGGGCGAGCAGAGTGTGGCGCTTTCCGAAATGGCGATGAGTGAGTTGGGTGATTCCCAGGACTTGTCGGAAGAGGACAGCCCCACCAACGAAGGCGAGCCTGATGAAGTGGCTGAAGTTCTCAACTCTGAGGAGGACGAGGACGAAGAGGAGCAGGGTGAGATTGAGGATTGATTCGCAGAGCGGGTAGGGACCGGCACTGATGAGGCCCCAAAGGATTGAATGGGCGACTTGAGTCGGCCAAACCATGGCAGTAGGATATGTTCTCATCAATGTTAGTCCGGGCGCAGAATTTGAGGTCTACAGCACCATCAAGGAATTGGAGATTGTCGAGGATGCAACACTACTCTTCGGAGACTACGATCTGTTGGTGAAAATGACTGCTGACAGCATGAGTGAAATCGCCGCAGGAGTGGTCCAACAAGTCCGAGTAATCGAGGGTGTCATCGACACCAAAACTCTCGCTGGTGCTGAACTCTGAACCGGCTTTTGTAACAGTTCAGATGGGTACGGATGTATTCGCTGCACTGCGCCGTTACGGTTCGACTCCAACCACAGAATGACCTAGAATGTGTGTTATTATCTAACTCTTGATTCTTACGAACTTCTGTTTTGCCGGAAAACGGCGCACAGCGAGGCTGTCCTTGGGAAGGGCGCGGAATGTACGATTTAGGGCCAAATGGGGCGCAGTACCCCGTTTGGCCGCCCTAACCCTTAAGTAAGGACCGTTGAAGGGCGGATGTACGGAGGATTCCGAAATGAGCAAGAAATACTTCGTCCTGATGGACGGCGGAAAAGATACGAGCCAAGTGTTCGCGAGCAAGCAACCTAGGGGCGCAGCCCTCAAGGCAGCTAGTCGCGGAGAGACTGATATCAACCTGAGGGAGCGGGGCACCAAGCGTGTTCACGTCTTCGAAGGTTGGCGCGCACAGGTGCCAAAGCCTGCGAGCGGACCGGCATGGCTGCCTGACAAGGTCTGGAAGGCCAATGTCAAGAAGCTACGCGTCGACCACCTCGACTGAGTCAGTCAACACAGCTACAATACAAAGACACGCGAACGGCACGGGGCGGGGCTGAAAAGGCCCCCCCTCGTGTCCTTTTTTTTGTTTCAGATTCTGACTTCTTTGAAGGCTGGAACCTCACTCCAAACCACGCTGGAGGAGAATGAAGGAAGCCTCCCCAGAGCCGAAGACTGGAGGGTCATTTGCGAAGACCCAACTTCTTGGCGAGAATGGCGAGTGGGTCGTAGTATTCGGTGACCACTCTCTCCTTTAGTGGGATGATGGCGTTGTCGGTGATGTTAATTCCAGCCGGACATACATCGGTGCAGCAGCGGGTGATGTTGCAGTATCCGATTCCCAAATCGTCCTTCACCATCTCAAGACGGTCACCGGCATCCATCGGGTGCATTTCGAGGTCCGCAAGTCGCACAAAGAATCGGGGGCCGGCAAATTCGTCGAACATATTGTGCTCGCGCAGAACATGACAGGTGTTGACACAGAGCATGCACTCGATGCAGGAGCGGAACTCCTGAACTCGGTCCGCTTCCTCCTGAGAAAATACCCAGTCCTTCTCTTCTGGACCGGTGATTGGCGGGATGGTCTTGTTCAGTTCGTATGCCCAAGAGACGTCAGCTACGAGATCCTTGACGAGTGGAAACGCCTGCATCGGCTTGATGAGGACCGGCTCACCTTCGGGAGTCTCCTCTTCGATGTCCGCCATCCGAGTCATGCACATCAGACGTGCCTTGCCGTTGACCTCGGCCGAACAGGAGCCGCACTTGCCCGCCTTGCAGTTCCATCGGCATGAGAGATCGGGGGCGCTTTCCGCCTGAATCTTGTGAATCACATCGAGGACCACCATACCTTCATCCATCTCGACGGTGTAATCGACCAACTCACCGTTTGGTACACCGTCCTCATCAGGTTCTCCGCGAAATACTCTGAATGTGACCTCCCTACTCATCGTCACTCCTCCTCACTCAGGTCACTCGCATCGAGCAGGGCCCTCAACTCGGCTGAAATCGGAGGGCATGGATCGTGGCGAATTTTCATTTCCCCATCCTCAAGCCAGATTACGCTGTTGACCTTGCCCCAGTGCGAACGGTCTGGAACCGGGAAGTCGTCGCGGGTGTGTGCGCCTCGTGATTCCTCGCGGGCTAGAGCTGACAGTGCGCACATCCTGCTGATGTCTGCCATGGCGCTGATTTCCAAGGCCTGATGCCAACCCGGGTTGTAGATTCGACCACCGCCGGGCGCCGTCTTCTCACCTCGCGCCCCTAGTTCGTCCAAATCGGACAAGGCCTCTTCGAGAAGTGCGCCGGTCCGGATGATTCCCGCCTTCTCCTGCATCATCTCACGCAGGTCTTCGACCACCTTCGCAGGGTTCTCACCCTCTTGCCTGTTGAGTGGTGCAAGGGTTTCCGCAACCACCGCGTCGATGTCCGTCTGACTGATTTCGAGATAGCCGTCTATCTCAGCGGCTGCCTTTGCGGCGTACTCACCGGCCCGTTTGCCGAAAGTGAGCAGGTCGGTGAGCGAGTTGCCGCCGAGCCGGTTTGCTCCGTGCAGTCCGGTCGCCGCCTCGCCGGCTGCATAGAGGCCGGGAACTGAGGATTCCTGGGTGACGGGATCGACCTTCACGCCGCCCATCACATAGTGGGCAGTCGGCCCGACCTCCATCGGCTCTTTGGTGATGTCAACCGCTGCCAACTCCTTGAATTGGTGGTACATGCCTGGAAGTTTCTTCTTGACCTGCTCCTCATCTCTCCAAGAGATGTCGAGATACACCCCCCCATGTTCGCTGGCTCTGCCAGCCTTCTTCTCCGAGTTGATCGCCTTGGCGACCACATCGCGAGTCAGTAGTTCGGGCGGTCGGCGCTGGGTCGCGGTGACATCCGCGATGACCTCGTCGACCCACGCCTGCGCCTCCTGCTGAGTATCGGCGAACTCATCTTTGTACATCTCAGGGACATAGTTGAACATGAATCTCTCACCTTCGCTGTTGGTCAGGACTCCGCCTTCACCACGAACACCCTCGGTGACTAGTATCCCCCTGACCGAGGGTGGCCAAATCATCCCGGTGGGGTGGAACTGGACGAACTCCATATCGCCCATCTCAGCGCCAGCCCAGTAGGCCAGAGCGTGACCCTCACCGGTGTACTCCCATGACCCGGAACAGACCGCCCAGCAGCGGGTGATTCCGCCGGTGGCGAGAATTGTCGTCTTTCCTTGGAAGGTGTGCAGAGTCCCGTCAGCACGGTTGTAGGCGAAGCAGCCCGAAACTCGTCCGTCACTCTTGAACAGCCGCCTCACGGTATACTCCATGAACACATCCATCCCGGAGTGGATCCCCCTGTCTTGTAGGGTTCGAATCAACTCGAGACCGGTCGCATCTCCAATGTGGGCCAGACGGGGATAGGTGTGGCCACCGAAGTTGCGCTGACTGATGGTGCCAGCCTTGAGCGGCTTGCCATCTGCCCCCTTCAAGCCCGGAGGAATGCGGTCGAAGATGGCGCCCCACTGTTCGAGTTCGCGAATCCGGTCTGGTGACTCCTTGGCGTGAATCTCCGCCATCCGCCAGTCGTTGAGGTACTTGCCTCCCTTCATGGTGTCACGGAAGTGGGTCTGCCACGAATCCCTCGGGTCCTTGTTGGCTAGAGCCGCAGCAGCGCCACCCTCCGCCATCACGGTGTGCGCCTTGCCGAGCATCGACTTGCAGATGACAGCAACGCTCGCTCCATCGCGAGTCGCCTCAATCGCCGCCCGCAGCCCAGCGCCGCCAGCGCCAATCACGAGCACATCATACTGATGGTTCCTCACATCGGTCATCAGAGCCCACCCCACAGAATCATGTCAGTCCACCAGCCCATGGTGCAGGCGTAGACATAGAAGTCGGCGAACATCACGATCAAGAGAGAATAGAGCGCCCAATCCTTGTGGTGCTCATTGAACCAGGTTGACATCTTCCACATCCGATACCTCAGGGTCGGTCCAGACTTCCCGGTCCAGACATTCGCCCCTCCCCCCACCAAGTGACGGAAGGCGTGGCAACCGAAGGTGTAGCCGGCGAGTGCGACCACATTGACCGCCAGCACGAGTGAGCCGACCGATAGGCCGTACGAGTGAGCGTTGGAAACCGGGTCGTGGAAGTTGAGGGACATCCAGACATCGTAGCTTAGGATCGGTAAGTAGCAGATTGCCGCGTAGAGGAAGTAGCGATGCAGGTTCTGCACGAGGAAAAGTCGGGTCTCACCCTTGTACTGCTTCCACGGCTTGCTGACAGCACAGGCGGTTGGCTGCTGCAGAAAGGCGCGGTAGTACGCCTTTCGATAGTAGTAGCAGGTCGCACGGAATCCGGCTGGAAAGATGAGAATGAACATCGCCGGTGACATCCACCAAAGGAACTCCGGGACCGGCCCTCCAAGACCTCCCTCCCCGGGTATGATGAGTGGGCTGAAAAGTGGCGAGAGAACATGGCTGCCTTGGTTCTCGATGGCCATCGTTTGAAGGCCGGCCGAGCGCCCGAAGTCGGAGAATATCAAGAAGTCCGCCTCCATGAAGCCGCGCCATGTCGCGTACACGACCATCAGGCCGAGGTAGAGGGCCATTGCACTGGGACCCTTCCACCAAGCGTCGACTCTGTCAGTGGCGCCGAAGCCCTTCTTCATCGGAAGTCGGATGCTTTCGCCCACTGTGACTTCATCCCCGTGCGCGCGAGCGGTTGGCTGACCTCTATCAACATCACGATTAGCCTGCGCGACAACTCATGCGTCGAATTCTGAGGCAAGGGCGGTCACCGCAGCCTCGATGCGCGACTCCTCAAGTCCGGGCACGACACAGAAGGTGAACAGGCAGGCGGGGTCGTCACCACGGATGCGGGTTTCGTGTGAATCCCTGTACGGATAGAGCGCGAAGGGGAAGTCGTCGGCTGAGAGAACGACCTCCTTGCCGGTCAGTAATTTTGGCTGGGGGAACCCAATTCCGAGGAACTCTTCCCCCTCCACCGCCATTCGCAAAGTTACCTCCCTGCTAGTAGTAAGGGCTTCCAAGGCGGGCACGTTGAACCCTCCGATGCTGACGCGGTGTTCGGCAGAGACCAGATTGTAGCGGTCGACTACAGGATTGATTCTCGGAAACGGCTTGCCGGCGATGATGCGTCGGTTGAGCGCCTCGGCACTCGGACGGCGCTTTGTTGGGTCGATGCCGAGGCGCCAGTAGAACTGCCGGTATGCGGCGACGTCTGGCTCCTCGCGCAGCGCCTCCAAGGTGACTGAGTCGCGGATGACTGCGAGTCTCGACTCCAACTCCCCCTCTTCGAGGGTTGGCCAGCCGGCCTCGGGTTGCTCAATGTAGAGCAGGCGTGGCTCGACCTTAGGGGAGTCTTCGGCACGGGTGAGAGTGAACACGATAGGTTGCTCGGAGCCGTCAACCTTGAAGGTGACCGCCATAATGGCTTGTTGATGGACTACGAGCCGTTGAGCATCTGCGTGAAGTGCGGATTCATGCCGGGCGCTTTCATCCCGGGAATGAAATGCCCCGAATGTGGGGAGCCCATTCTGTGAGCCCAACCTCCGGTGAGTACCTTTTATTGCCGCGACTCGACTGTGGTCGCCCATGAACAGACTGACCCGTCCGAAGGGCCTCGCCCTGCTGATTGTTTCTTCTATGCTGCTCTCGGGTTGCATATTCGATTATGACGAGGAATATGGTTCTGACCCAAACGACTTGACGCCCATAGATGTGCTAGACCCGGACCCCCTAGTGGCGGTGGCGCAGGCGAATGGTTGTGACAACCTCAATCCGTTGCACTGCATGCTGCCCTTCCCGTCCGATGCGTTCCTCGCCGCGGACAACACGACTGTCACCGGACTGCGGGTGGAATACGCCTCAAACACGCTGCCTAGTTCCGGCACAATCACCAATGTCCAGATATCTGGTCTGAACCGATTCGATGGCTTCAGCCCCTCGACACAGATCATGACCGCCTTCGAGTCGGTCCCAGCCTTGACCGGGATTGCTGACCAACACAACATCGGCGCTTCGCTGGCAACGGACCATCCCACGGTCCTGTTCAACATCGACACCGGCGAGCGGGTTCCTCACTGGGTTGAAATCGACGCACGTGCTGATGACTCTGAGGCGACAATCGTCTTCGTGCGCACCTTGGGCGCACTCGACTACAACGCCCAATATGGAGTCGCCTTCGTCGGTTTGAGCGACCTTTCGGGCGGTCCGATCTCAACCTCTCAAGGATTCCAGGCAATCCTCGACAGACACCGCACCAATTCGGACGACATTCAAGCGCGCAGGGGTGGAATCGAGAACTTCATCGACGACCTTGAGGAAATGGACTATCGGAGAGCCGACATCAACGCCGCCTGGCTATTCCACACCGCCTCAGCAGAATCCATTCTCGGTGACATAGTGACCATGCGCGCAGATGCGCTCAACAGGCTGGGCAGCGACGGAATCGGCTGCACAGTGACCTCAAGTGAGGACGACTACGGCGACGAGGGCAACATCTACCGCCGCATCCGTGGCACCTTCACGGCTCCTCAATACCTCGAATCCCAAGTGCCACCTTCTTT
>CAUZJP010000060.1:0-6912 GCA_963580235.1 Candidatus Thalassarchaeaceae archaeon | reverse complement strand
CTTCTCCGCATCACATAGCCGATGGCGGCAAGTGCGGAGCGCTCATATACGGGCGGTCGGTCGCCGGCTCGTTCACCATGAAGCGAGGCTCCCGTGCATGGAAGAAGCTGGGGAAGCAACGCTGGAAATGGCGCAAGAAGAAACTCCGCCGGCGAAAGCGCGCGCGGCGCCAGCAGAAGCAGTGATTTCTGCCACTTCACCTCATTTTGTCGTGGTATTTTCACCACCAAACTTGGCAAGTCACCGGCCTTGAGTGGGAGGACTTTTCCGGTCGCTTGAAATATGGGTGGTCGGTCGAACGGTCACCGAACGGGAGTATAGTATAACCTGGCAGTACTGCGGGCTCCAAACCCGCTAATCAGGGTTCAAATCCCTGTGCTCCCACCAAGTTTGCGACGAGTGTAATCTGATAGATACTTACTGAGCAGGGTAGTAATCCCTGCACTCCCACTCAATGCTCACCAAGGTGTAAGGTCCCGGTATGGTGTTTCTGTGGTTCATGCCCATTGTATGTTTGAATCAACCCAGCGAGCCACATTCTTTCGCCCCCGGATCCAATAATAGATGGATAGCGTGATGATGCTCAGTCCCAATGTTTTGAGCCACACCATGAAGAATCCCCCGGCGCTGCCCGTGAATATCAATTTCCTTCCACCAAGAACAACTCGTTCCGCCCAGTTGGTGTAATAGAATGTAGTAGTCCAAGGAACCGCTAGGAATAATGTGATGCAGTTCACAAGGAAACAACCTATCTTGATGAAGAACATCTGCAGTCCAGATTCCGCCATCAACACTCTCCATTCACCTTCAGAGGAGCCCACAGCCGGTGCTGCCGTTGCGGGTGCCGGTGCCGGTGCCGGTGCTGGTGCTGGTGCTGGTGCTGCCGTTGCGGGTGCTGGTGTCACAGCCGGCGCTTCCATTGCGGGAGCCTCCTCAATAGCGGGAACTGCCATTACGGGTGCGGGAGCAGGTGCTGCAGAAGTTGGTGCAAATTCGGGGAAGTGCTGTTGGGTGTGCTGCGTTGCGCTGTCAGGCGGGTGCCCTTGTCCAATTAGTCCATCATAGTACGATTGTGCGTCAGTCATGTCTCATTCCTCATCGGCTCGACACTCATGAATCGCATTTGAATGAATCCCCAATCGATGATAAGAGCCCTGATTGGATTCAATTCAAGGCGTCGCACAGTATGGGTGCGACTGTGGATAGGAAAGCAGCGGTTGACACTTCGATGTACGATGTGGTTCGCTCTCCGGCCGCCGTTATGGCGGTGGTATCGGGAGGAGCGCTCACCGTCTCAGCGATTCTCAGTCCTGCGAAGATGGCTGGAACCAGCCTCTGTCCACTCTTCCACCTGACCGGAGTTCAGTGTCCGTTCTGCGGCATGACGAGGGCATTCATCTCGATAACCCACGCTGACTTCGCTGAAGCAATCGACTACAACCCCGGCTCACCGCTCATCTACGGGGCGTTCATCTGGATGCTGTACTCCTCGATTCGAGACTTGAGGTCCAGACAGGTCAAACTGATGCCTTCTACCCCTAGATTTCTCTATATTGGATGGCTCACCCTCACAATTCCTGTCTTCGCCTGGCTCTTCTGGAGCCGCTGGCTAAGCCTGCTAATATGATCACTTGACCAGAGCGTTGCCCTGTGCGTCGGTCATGCTGCCGGTCACAATCAGAATAAGATCAATCAACCACCAAATTCCACATCCGCCAGCTGTGAGCAACTTGAGAATCCCAAGACCGGTGTACCCGAGGTAGAACCTATCAATTCCCAGTCCGCCAACGAAAATTGATAGTAATAATGTGACGAGCCAGTCCTTTCCTACTGCTGCAACTCCCATTGCATTACCCATTGATGTAGCAGCTCCGGTTGCTCCCATGTTTGTTGCAACGCCGGCCATAGGGGCGCCCATTGCTGGTGCAGGTGCGGGAGCGGGTGCGGCGGCGAATCCCGGGTAGTATTGCTCTGTGTATTGTGTTGCAGACTCGGGTGTTTGTCCCTGTGCAAGCAGTCCTTCATAGTACGATTGTGCGTCAGTCATGTCTCATTCCTCATCGGCTCGACACTCATGAATCGCATTTGAATGAATCCCCAAGACCATTCAAAGTCTCAGATTGTGGCAGCGTCGGGTTTTCATGGAGCACCCACGCACGCGCCTACGTGAGCCGAGCCCGAACCATCGCCATCCCGCTCGCTCTCCTGATGCTCCTGCCGCTAGTTGGATCCTTGGGGGCTGCTGGCCCAGTCTCCCATCCTACGGGCCACGCCGCCCAACTTCTGATGCCCGGTGACTCACTCAACTCTCCAGTTCAAACACCGATGCCGACATTTGGAGAGGTACAGTGGTGGGACTACACGACCCTCGACTCCAATCGCAACGCCATCCACGACTCTCTCGAAAGTGCAACCGGCCCGGTCAAGGTAGGTCTCTCCTACGGCCACACTCCAACCCCGGCAGACGAAGCGGCGGTGGAGTCTCTTGGCCACACGGTCAATCTGCTCGTAGAAGCGGTAGACGCCCTGTTGCTCGGGACGGTGAACGCCAGCGATGTCTGGGCGCTCGCCGAACTTGAGGGCGTTGTGATGGTTGAGCGATATGGCACACTCGTATTCTATGGCGATATCCAAACCCCTGCAGTGAAGGCACGCAACTCAAGTTGGTATCCAGTAGGTGCATGGGACCTCGGAGTCAGTGGAAAGGGAGTCAACATCGCCCTCACCGACACAGGAGTGGACAACGAGCATCCGGGTCTTGTCGGCAAGTTCGTCGCCGGCTACGATGCCGTCTGCTATGTGCATACAGATCCCTTGTGCATCGCATCAGGTGGACGCGAGACTGATGGGACATTCGACCCAGATGACGGCAACCAGCACGGCACAGCTTGCATGGGCATGGCCTCAGCGACCGGCTTGGAGGCGGACGGCTCTCAGTCGGAGTTCTATGGTTCGGCACCGAACGCCTCTCTCATCGATGTTCGAATTGGCACCGATGTTGGGGCAGGGCCGTTTGAGAATTATCTGCTCGAACAGGACTTCTACGAGTCGGCGATGAACGGTGTCCAATGGATTATCGACAACGCCGACAAGGAGTGGACTGGCGCTGATGCCGAGAATGCCGGCATAGACATCATCTCTCTCTCATGGGGAATCACCAGTCACGAGAACGGCGGCTCTGATGGTGAGGACATGCACAGCAGAATCCTCAACGAGGCTGTTGAAGCGGGAGTGACTCCGAGTGTGGCGGCCGGAAATGATGGCCCTGACAACGACGGCTTCTCCGGCATGGGCTCATCCAGCCTCTCGGTCACCGTGGGTGCGACCGACGACCACAACACCATCGACAGGGGGGACGACACAGTCGCATCATATTCCAGTCGGGGTCCTCGGAGGGACAATGGCGACAGCAACCCGTACAACGAGTTGAAGCCGGAGATTAGTGCGCCTGGAACCAACATCATTCAGGCGGAAGGTTGCTTCACCTCCGGTGGTTGTAGCAACCTCATTTCTGACGCCTCAGACCACTCTTACTCCTCACGCGGTTCGGGAACCTCCTACGCAGCCCCTGCGGTCTCGGGCGTCATCGCCCTAGTAATCGAAGCGAACCCCGACCTCGACCCGCTGCAAATCAAGGAGGTACTCAAGCAGACCGCGGAGCACAGAGGCGCTGCCTCAGCACCTGACCTCGACCCCTACTGGAACCGCGACTTCGGATATGGCATGGTCGACGCACTCGGAGCGGTCACCCTAGCACAGCATTTGTTCGCCACGAATCAGAGCGCAAGCATCGACCCCTTCCTGCAGAACCACTTCCTCAACCTCTCCATCGATGGCTCTACGGCGACAATCACCGGCCACTCATGGGGGCAACAGGGAACCATCGAGAAGGTCGAGTTCAGAATCGGCTTGGGAGCGTGGTCTGAGGCGACCTACGAAATCGCCGAGAACCTGTCCGCCGGCGAGGCGTTCAACTGGACTGTGGTCCTCAACTTGAATGGACTAGCAAATGGCAACCAAACCGTCGAGATTCGGGCCACCTCTGAAGGGATGAGTTCGCTACCAGTACTCGTGACAGTAGCGGGCACCGGCCTCGGAATGGAAGCGGCTGGCACTGGATTCCTCACTTACACGCTCATCTTCGCGATGTTGGTGATGTTGCTGGCCGGCACACTCGGCTGGCGAATGCACCGTGCCGGAATCATCCTCGCCCCCACTTCTCTCGTCGTCGCCCAACCAGAGGTTCTCGATGCTGAGTTGGTGGCGGAACCGCCACCGGGCGAAGATTTGGAAGGCCTCACGGTCGCCGAACTCAAGTCCCGTCTCTCCGCCGCAGGCTTACCTGTAAGTGGCAACAAGTCGGAACTAATCGAGCGTTTGAAAGACTGAGTCACTCAAACTTCGCAATCTAATTAATAGTGAAAGCGGGTTCGGCCGGAACATGGCCGAGTTCAGCGACCGAGCAAATGCGATTCAGCCAACCGGCGTTCGCAAGATGTTCGATCTCGCCGGTCAGGAGGCGATTCATCTCGGCCTCGGCGAGCCCGACTTTCAGCCCCCTTCGGTCGCAATCGACGCCTTTCACGAGGCGATGAAGGCGGGTCACAACAAGTACACGACAACCGCGGGCCTGTACGCGCTACGCGAGGCAATCGCAGGAATTTGGCAGCAGTATGAACCGAACCTAACAGCGGACAGCGTCTGCATGACCATGTCTGGCACGAACGCGCTGCTTACCACCTACCTTGCGTTCCTGAGCGAGGGTGACAACATTCTGATTCCCGACCCCTGCTTTCCGCTGTACGGCCCACACGCGGTGATATCTGGCGCAGAACCCCGCTTCTATCCCTGCACGTTCGAAAACGAATTTGTACCGACCGTCGAGGATTTGGAAGCCCTAGTGGATGACCGTACGAAGGCAGTAGTGTTCAACTTCCCGAGCAACCCGACCGGGGCCACCATAACTTCCGGGGAGAGGGACGAGCTTCTCGAGTTCGCCCGTCGAAATGACCTCTGGGTGATCACAGACGAGGTCTACGACCGCATCATCTACGACCGACCACATGTCTCCTTCCTAGGTGCCGGTTACGAAAACGTGGTGATGATCCAATCCTTCTCCAAGACCTTCGCCATGACTGGCTGGAGGATGGGTTACATTCTCTCTCCGAACGCAGAGGTGGTCAAGCAGATGACCAAGTTGCAGTACTACATCACAGCCTGCTCGACCGATGCGATGCAGTACGGGGTGCTAGCTGCCATCCAGAGGGCGCCGGACTACCCCAGCGAGATGAGGGATGCCTTCCGCCGGCGACGAGATCTGATTTGTGAGCGTCTCAACGGAATGCCCGGCGTTTCCTGTCATGTTCCAGAGGGTGCGTTCTATGTCTTTCCGAAGGTCGCAGTCCCCGGCTGGAGCAGTGTTGACATCGCACTCGAGATTCTCAAGGATGGTGTCGTCTGTTCTCCCGGCTCCGCTTTCGGCTCCGCTGGTGAAGGGCACCTTCGCTTCGCCTACACGATTGACGTTGAGAAGATTTCAGAGGCGATGGACATCGTGGAGGGAGTCCTGACCCGCATCAAGCACCTGCCACCACCCGAGCAATCCGCGGCTTTCTGAGGACACTGTTGGTCGAGTAGTTAGAGCGATAGGAGTCAACCGACTCGGCGAGTCGATGTTAGCAGTCCTGCTCTCGTTTGCGGTGGCCCTTTTGGTAGGCCTATATCTGCCGCGCTTGCCGTTGGTCATCATTCCGAGGCTCCGCCCGATGGAGGGGAACCTCACCCCGTTCCCGAATGCCCAGCCGGTCAATGTTGAACTGGTAGCCCAACTCCTCCTGTTGCGCCGCCTTTGGCAACTCTCGTTCATGTTCGCACTACTACCGCTTCTGCTCGGATTGTTCGTGCTCTCCGTGCAATCTGACCCAGTCGCCTTCGGCCTCTTCATCGGTGGCGGCTGGGCCATGCTCTCTCGCATCCTTCCCGAACGGGGACTCGAGTTGCCCGCCGGTCCCTATTCGATGACCCTCATTGGTGAAGTAGACCAAATACGCCGCGCCGAGAACGACTGCTGCGATTCGCCAGACATCCGCTGGGAAGTGACCGCAATCCGCTGTCGTTCCTGTCGAAGTGTCCACTTGACTCAGGCTCGCCCCGACCTCGGCCGCAGCAGGACGGATGGGTTGGTCGGGACAGTCCGGCTCCTAATTCTCGATGGTCACCCGCTGCTCAGCGAGTTGGAATCCTAGGCGTTGGGCTCTCAAGACTTGCCATCACCGTCATTCGACGGTTTCGTGGCCTTCTGCACCAACCCGCGCGCTTTGGAGAGCGCCCCAGCCAAATCGAGTCCGTCACCGTCATCCTCGTCGGAGTCAGCCGCCTCAGCCGCGGTTGCCTCGGAATCGGATGCCCCCCCGTCCCCGTCGCGCTCACCGGATTCGTCTTCGTCACTACCGCCGTCTCCCCCGCCATCCTCGTCGTCACCGTCGAGGTCGACCCACTGCGACTCCTTTTCGACCAACCAATCGGGCAGGTCTTCCCGCCCGCCACCCAGAACGGCCATGGTGGTGAAGGTCGCCATGGGAAGAACCGCAAGAGCGACCAGCATGTCGAGGAATGAGGTCTCGGGAATCTCGACCTGAACTGGCAGGAACGCCTCAATGACCGTCTTCTCGAATGCGATTTGTTGCCACTGCGAAAGGTCGGGTTGCATCCAGCCGAATGCGAATCCGACGAAGATTCTGCCAACCAGCCATAGCATTAGAACGGGGAACATCCAATTGATTCTTGTCACATTCACCAGAAACCTGCGGATTGACGACGCCGGCCCCACCAGCCTCTCCGAGTAACCCGGGAAGGCTCTGAGAACCAGCGCGAGTGCAATCAGGTACCCTATCATGGCCACTTCGAGGAGTC
>CAUZJP010000059.1:0-6977 GCA_963580235.1 Candidatus Thalassarchaeaceae archaeon | reverse complement strand
AGATTCGGTGTCGAGTCGTCATGGATTCTCACTCCGCCTGTAATGGCGCAGTCCAGCACTCCAGGCCGGGCGGTCAGACTGAGATTGACCGAATCGGTCTGGCCTGTCTGAACAGAAGTGGACAGATTCAGAAGCGATGTCCCCGAAAACACACATACGAGAGTCCCACTCCAATCAGCCTCACCTGAGTTGCTGAAATTGAGTTGCCACTCCACAGAATCGCCCAACGCAGGAGATGGCTCGTCCGCCGATCCGGTGAGGATGAGGCGAGCCAAGGGGGGTGGACCAACCGAAATCGTGGTGTTTGAAATGGAACCGTCCAAATCGACCCGGAGCTCTGTTGAGGTGCTCTCTTGCAGTGTCGGAATCGTGAAGTTGGCAATCGCTGAATCTTGACCGCCGACGGTTAGGTTGAGCACTGTCCAGTTTCCAGTGCCGACCGCGAATCCGAGTGAGCCGTTCCATTCGACCTCGCCGGAATTGCTTACTTCGACCAATGCGTAACCGCTGTCTCCGTCCCTGAAACTCCCGTTCCCACTCGCTTCCCCGGTCCCACCATCGACCGGTACGACCTCCCAATTTGCCGGGTCTTCGACGCTCGGGTCGGCTGGCGCCAAGCGACGGACGAAGAGAGATATCTCGTCAGTGTGGTTGGCGAAGGCTACACCGACCTCCCCCCCGAGAGTCAAGGTGAGAGAATACTGGCCCACTGGCACATTTGGAATTGTGAACTGGTGGTTCTCCGTCTGGTCGGCAGTCAAGTTGAGACTGCGATTGTCACTAGCCAGCGAGAGAGAGGTGCCGTCTAGAAACTCCATTGTCAGATAGCCGATTGAAGCGACATCGTGTGATGTCACATTAACCGAGAATGTGACATGCCCGGCGCCCTCCTCGAGGTGGCCCTGTATGCTGAATGAGTCGGCGTCCAAGAGCAGCCCGCTGCCGCTAGCACTCGCTGTCGGGATGGAGACGAGCAGCAGCATCGCGAAGATGACTACAGGCGGCAATCGACCCACATGGCTGCGCCTCATTGAATTCTGCTGTTACCTGCCGGTTGAATGACCTTTGGTTCCGTTGGCGTAGCCAACGCCTACCTTTATCCGAGGTCGTCAGGTCGAAGAGGCGTCCATGGAATTAGCGGCCATACTCGCACTCTCGCCTGAAGAGGTGGCGAAAGCGGTCATCGCTCGTCGTCACGAGTTGAATGAAACATTACCAGATATCGTCAGGGAGCGACGAAAGGAGGTCGATTACCTCACTCCATTGGTCGACCAAGTGCGAGAAGAGCGTGATCAAATCAACCAGCAGGTCCAGAACCTGAAAGACCGGCGGAATGCCTGTCACAAGGAAGCGAGGGAATTGCGAACTTCCCTCGTTGCGATGCGAGAGCAGTTACTCAAGGAAAATCGACTCAAGAACCCGAACCCCGCTTGGGCGAAAGACAAGTTGGCTGAAAAGCTCGCCGAACTCGACAGTAAACTGGAAACTGAGGCGTTGGACCTGAAGGCTGAACGCAAGTTGCTCAAAGAGATGCGAAAGGCGGTCAACGCCCATCGGGAATGGGTTTCCGAACGGCAGTCATCGGACCCGGAGGCTCAGCAGTACCGCGAAGGTTGGGATCGCTGCGGAGAACTGATGGATGAGGCTGATGCCAACCACAAGGAGATGGTGGTCTTGGCACAATTGAGCAAGGAACTCCACGAAAAATTCGCTGAACACCGTGATGTTCACAAGGAGGCCGCAGGGCAACTCAACAGGGCTCGCAGTCTGCTCTCTCAAACTGATGATGTCGTATCTTACTGGAACCACAGAATATCGAAAGGATTCGATGACCTCAAAGATGGTACTGGAGACCTGATGGCCGCATCACGCAGAGTTGCGGATGGCCTACCCTCGAGCATGCCTCGAAAACCCCGGGAAGATACCGCCCGTGGAGATTCCCGGGGTGAAGAGGAATGAGTTCGAAAAAGAAAGGTCCGGATGCCGGCCCAGAAGGTACCAGCCCAGCCCCTCAAGCAAAGAAAGGAGGTCGCGGCCAGAAGAGACGAGGCCAAAACCGGGGCAATCAGGGCAATCAGGGAGATAAAAGCAAGAAGGCTGGCAAGGGGCGAAAGCGTGGTAAGTCGGACTTCGACTTCTTTGAGGACCTGAGAGACTTGCAGACCCATGAACTGGCAGACATGCTCTCCGACCACAAAGCGAGCCTGCGCTCACTTGAACGACAGCATGAATCTCTGAAGAGTGAAAGGCAATCTCTAATCTCCACTGTGCAGGTCTTGCGTGGCGCGCTCAGCAGTTCAACCGGGATGAGCAGAGAAAGGAGAACCCTACTCAAGCAACTGAGGGACAGAACTCCACTGATCAACAATGAGAGAATCCGCCGGGACAGCATCAACCAATGTATCAGCCCCACCTCCGATCTTCTCGAAATACTCCTCAAACGCACCTACAATGACCTCACTGTGATTCGCGATGATCCGAGCCGGGCACCCGACCTCACCCGTGAGACTCAGAAATTCTCCTTCTTTTTCGAACTAATCGAAATGTGGCGCCAGAAGGAGGTGTCGGATGCCGCACACAAGCGTTACATCGACCTGATGAGGGAGCAACGGGAGACTGTGAAGAGGCTCGATGAGTTGCGTGATGAAAGCGGTCAGGTTGAGGAGGATACCGCTAGTTCCACCCCTCGTTTGGAGGCAGGCAAGATCAGTCGCAAAGAAGAGAAGGAACTGAATGATAGAATCTCAACGCTGCTCGACCAGATTCGTGAGCAGCGCAAGGAGATCAAATGGCTCCGGAGGGAAGTCGGGCGAGTCGACTCTTTCAGTCGTATTCGAGAGAAGGACGAGCAACACGGCAGGACGGTTCGCAAGCGAATCGGTTCATTGCAGCAACACGCAGCGAGTGGTGGCTCACTTTCGTTAGAAGACATGGCAAGACTGCTCTCCGCTGGAGGCCTTTCAGCCATTCAATCGGATGGTTCCGAGAAGAGTGAGGAGCCGAAAAAGAGCAGAGGAAAAGCCCGAGGAGGACGTGGCGGTTCTGGAGGCGTAGCGCGTGGGGCCGCCCGCGGAACAGCCCGCGCCTACAAACGGCGAGAAGACTGAAACATCTTCAGGGGATTATCTCCTTGCGGCTGGAAACTGACTCTCACCCATAACGGGCTTCTGCAACTACCGCTCTGTCTTGGACGATTCAGTTCTGCGGGAGCGCCTCTCTTATCGCCCCTCGCCCTCTCCGGAGGGCGTGCAGGGAGGAATTGTCGCTGGCTTAGCCGACTCTGCGGGAGTAAAATGGGCGGCACTACTGTCAGATGAGGGGTTTCTCACAGAAGTCGCAGGAGCTCCAGCCGCTTCACTCGAGGCGGTAGGCTCGGTTGGGCCCTCTTTCAAGGAGGCGGCGGCGGGCTTGCTTGCGAATTGGCAGGAAGGGAGTCTTGAGAGGACCACGATACTGACTGAGCAGGGCGTGGTCATCATCCAGGTCGTTACCGGCGACACCTCACTCATCTGTCAATTGGAGGAGGGGGCGAATCTAGGTCATATCAGGAAGATGGTCGATGAGTGCTGCAAGCTCCTAAGACCTCTGTTCGAATGATGGATTGCCGTCAGCGAACTTCTAGCAGACAAGTTTGCATCAGTGCATATCGCCTTTCAGTCGAAGAGCGGCCCCATTATGGTGACTCCACCGGGAGCGATGTCGATTGCCTGCTTCTCCATGCTGTGACGAATGTGTCGCATCTTCTCGAATTGAAGTGTGCGGACGATTTTACCATTTCTTCGGTCGAGGCCGAGATTGATGATAGCATCCGCCAAGAATCCCTCATTCCCCTCCAACTCTGCAAACTCCCCTGGCTGTCGTTCTGTGATGATGAAGGTGTAGAGACCTTGTTTTCGTAGATAATCGAAGAATCCGAACATCCGCTTTCTCATCTTCTCGTTCACTGTGGTGAGGCTGTAAATCGCCCCCAAACTGTCGAGGATGAAGCAGGTGAAGGATGGACCACGCTGCTGCTTGAAATGGTCGATCATCTTCTTTGTGAACTTCAGATAATCCATCGCCTCGTTGTCGGCTCGTAGAGCCGTGAAATCGGTAATCTGCAGATTGGGGGGGAGTTCGATGCCCATCGACTGACATGTGCGAAGAAGACTTTCTACGGGCTCCTCCACCGTACAGTAGAGCCCAAACTCACCGGTCCTTTTCAGATGGTTTGAAATCAGGGAGAGGGCGAAAGCGGTCTTCATCGAGCCGGGAGGCCCTGTTACCAAACTCAAGTAAGGGGGCTCAACATCACTTTGCATTACACGCTCCATTCCTGCAATACCACCAATGAACATAGATACCAAAGTTGCGTTCTTGCAGCCCGACTTAACCATTCCCTCAGACTGCTATGTGTTAAGGCCCATAATCGATGACTGAGAGGCACTCCAGCCCCAATACGAGCCGTTAAATGTGAACCGCCGGTCGACATGCTGTGCTGCACCGGCCCCTTGGGGCCGCGAGAATGTTTTAGGAAGTGGGGACTCGATGGAAGCGGAACTGCAGAAATTGTTGAGCGAAGTCGAGAAGTACATTTCAGAACATCAGAAGCGCCGCGATGAATGGAACGCGAAGGTCGTCCAACATCGTACAAATAGGGACTCTATCAACGGTCAGAAGCGTGAGCTCTACGACGAGATTGAACGCCAACGGACCTCCCGTGACCAAGAGAACGCAAAAGCCCGAGAGGCGAAGGATGAGCGAAGTAAATTCAACGAGAAGTTCTACGGTTTGAAGGATGAGTTGACGGAAATGAGGGGCGGTGATGGAGGACATGGTCGCGACAAGGATACCCCCGAAAAAATCAGGCGGCAGATGGACGGCCTTGAAACCAAGTATGAGACCGGTGGCTTCATCGGAAAAGAGGCGGAGCAAAAATTCAGCGCCACCATGAAGCAACTTTCTCGCAAGTTGAAGGAACTCAAAGCTGCCCAAAGTGGACCTGACGAATTCAATGAGTTTCAAGTCGAACTCGATTCATTCCATGAAAAGCGAGAGGAAGCCCACGAAGAGGTCATTCGAGCGGCAGATGCTGCTCAAGCCGCACACGACCTGATGGCGAAGTTGCGCGATGAGACAAAGAGACTCAATGCGGACCACGAAGCCGCCCACCGTGCCTTCGTTGACGCCAAGGAAGAGGCGGACAGTGAACATCAACAATACATCGTCGCGATGCGTTCCGTCTACAGCATTCGTAATCTATTGCAGGCGAAGCGCGACCGCAATGCTGGACACGAGCCGACAAGAATGGAAGCACGGCCAGAGGCACAGGACCTGATGAGCGCTCTGATGGCGGGCAAGACACTTTCAACTGAACAATTAATGGCGATGAAGAGAAAGGACTAGACGAGGTGATACTGTGATTGACCGCTCAGACATAAATCAGATTCTTGGTGAATACGACCATTTGAAACTACGGATTGGAATGACTGCAAGCCACTCCGCTCTGGACATTTGCGATGGCGCAATCGAAGAGGGCTTTCCGACTGTCGCATACTGTCAAAAGGGCCGAGAAAAGACCTACTCAGAGTACTTCCGCACTCGCCGGAATTCCTTGGGACGCGTTACCCGTGGGATGGTTGACAAGACCATTGTCCTAGACCGCTTCGACGGGGTTCTAGAGCCACAGTTCCAACAACAGATGAGGGACCGGAATGTCGTTTACATCCCTAACCGATCATTCACCTCCTACTGTGACATGGAACAGATCGAGAACGACTTCCGTGTTCCGATGTTCGGCAGCCGCAACATGCTGCGCATGGAAGAGCGAACAGAAGAACAGGACTACTACTGGATTCTTGACCAAGCGGGGCTGCCCTATCCCGAGGCGATTGAAAGTCCGGAGGATATCGACTGCTTGACCATCGTCAAGTTGCATCACGCTGAGAAGATTCTCGAACGGGGATTCTTCACCTGCGCTTCCCACGCCGAATATGTGGAGAAGTCAGAAGCTCTCGTCGCTCAGGGTGTAATCGACGAGGAGAGCCTTGCGGGAGCGAGGATTGAGCGCTATGTCATCGGCCCGGTATTCAACCTGAACTTCTTCTACAGCCCGCTTGAGGAGGATATGCCGAAGTTGGAACTTCTTGGCGTAGACTGGCGATTTGAATCGAGTCTCGACGGTCATGTGCGACTTCCTGCACCCCAGCAGATGACGATGCCTATCCACCAGCAGATTCCGGAGATGACCGTCGTCGGGCACAACACCGCGACTATCCGAGAAAGCCTTCTTGAGACGGCGTACGAACTCGGCGAGAAATTCATAACCGCAAGCAAGGAGCACTACGACCCTGGAATCATCGGGCCCTTCTGCCTGCAAACCTGCATTGACAAGGATATGGACTACTACATCTACGATGTCGCTCCAAGGATTGGCGGCGGCACAAATGTCCATGTCAGCGTCGGCCACCCTTATGGGAACGCCACTTGGCGAAAGCCGATGAGCAGCGGGAGGAGAATCGCGATGGAACTTCGCAGAGCCGCTGAACAGGACCGACTCGAAGAAGTCCTGACTTGAGTTCGGCGAGCAGTATCTGCTCCCAACTAGGAGAACCCCTATCTTGGGAAGTGGCCAGACAGAAAGTTCGGACGCCTAGGTAATCAAGGTCAGTTCAGAAGGTTGGGGCAGCCACCCCAACAACCGTTTCACCGGTAAGGCCGTGAACCAACAACCATCCCTCATTCGGGAATTTCACCTGCCAGCCCGGCAAGAAGACCGGCGAGGGGGTCATCTCTGCGCCATCACTCTCGATGCGCCACCAATGCAGGATGCTGCCAGATACCGGACCATCAGCAGTCGATTGACTCACCCGCCAGTGCCGCCGCTCCTCGCAGACACCGGAGAGTTCACTCTTGAGAGAATCCATCGTCATCCAGCTAGATGGTGAAATCTTCTCCAATTGAGGAATGAAGGGGAGAGAATCGACTTGGTCGAGCCT
>CAUZJP010000058.1:0-6978 GCA_963580235.1 Candidatus Thalassarchaeaceae archaeon | reverse complement strand
TGATGGCCCGACCCAAGCCAGAGAGGGAGGCAGATCCCGAGCGTGACGAGTTGCGAGACCGACTCCACGCAATGGAAGCGAAGATGAAGCGTCTTCGTGACCAGAGGGCAAACCACAACGAGACCGCACGCTCACACGCGAACCAGCGTGATGTGATACAGGGTCAGTATGCAGAACTTCGAGAGAGCATCAAGGAGATGTTGGCCGCTCAGAAGGAGATTCGCAACGAGGCGAAGAAGCATCAGGCGAGGCGTGATGCGATTCAGGAGCAACTTCGTGCGCTCTTCTCAAAATCCAAGTCGGGCCGCGACAACAAGAGCAAGTCCCTGATTCTGCAACTTTCTGAGAAGATGAATGAAATCGACAATATCGAGCGTAGAATCGAGACCGATGGCACACTCACACTCGCCAAGGAGAACAAACTGCTCAAGGTGCTAAAGACCATCAAGATCGAGGCCAAGGCGCTAGAGCCTCTCGTCGAGGACGAGATGCGAATCAAGATTGACCTCGACGATTTGGAGGGTTCGATTGAGGGGTTGAAGGCGGAGGCTGACGCCGAGCACAAGGCCATGATAGCCCTGCACGAGAAGGCAGACGAACTCTGGCTGGAGATAGAGCCCCTGTTCGAGAAGCGAGATTTCCTCAAGGCAGAGGGCGACCGGCTTCACAATCTGTTCATAGCGAGCCGAGCAGAGGCCGACAAGGTTCACGAGTCAATTTCGGAGATGATATCTCAGGTGACCGAAGCGCGCGAAGCACTTCAGGCACTGTTCAATGAGCGCAAGTCGTGGGTAGAAGACCACAACAAGGCGATTGACGACAGCCTCTCCACCCCTGACCAAGATAAGGAACTCGCCGACAGCCTAGTCTCAGACCTGCTGAGTTCCGGCGGCCTTTCGCTGGGCATTGCTGGTGCTGCCGAAACCCGCACCGATGACACTCCATCCCGTGGCAAGAGAGGCTCAGGCCGAGGTGCACGCGGGGGTACGGGAGCAGCCCGAGGGAACCGTGGCCGTTCCGAGAAGTGAGCATTCCTGAATTACGACTGTTCGTCGATTCTCCATTCATCGATGCGAGTCTGTCGAGTCCTCGTGACAAACCAGCAGTTGCGAAGGTCATCCGGCTTGGCTACATTGGGAGCGATGTGGTCGACAGCCTCTGCCAAGGTATCGAACATCTTCGGGGTCTGCCTCATCGCATCACGCATCGTCTCTCGAATCAACCAGACGCCGACAGGCGCCCAGTAGCCTGAACCGATGTCACGCCAGATGAGCGCCGCGCCGCTCCGCCCACGAGCCTCCAAATGCTCGAAAACCGCAAGTCGACCCGAGTAGTAGGCACCAGTGACCCGGCTTGCGTAGGAAGTCCGAGGTTTTCCCTCCTCGTGGTCGCCGAGAATTTCACTCTCACCCCAAAGCGAACCCTGCATCCAACATTCTAGCATGTGGAACGCCCACGCCCCAGGTGTCAGAATCACCTTGAACCGATTGTCTAGATAGGTCGCCTCATAGACCTCAACCTTGTCTATTGACGGCAAATCCCTCACCCTCTCCCAAGCCTGCTTCCCTAGCATGTCGTCAGTCGCCGTGATGGCCCATCGGGTCGGCACCATTCGCCGCCTCTCCTCGACACCGAGAATTCCTGCTGACAGGAGTCGGGTGAGATGCGCTTCTCCGATTCCGACGTTGCTCAACTCACTAATCGCAACACTCGCTAAGAGATCGGTCTCCTCAGCGACTGAGTCTACTTTTCTAGGTACGACAGGGTGGCTCGTCAACTCCGCCGTTCTCACTTCTCCGGTTGGTCCGAGGGGTCTGCTCAAGGAGTCGAAGTTAGGCGCGCTGCCGATGTAGACTGGATTGGTGAACTCCATTTCGACATCGACATTTCGTGCCGCCAGTGCCAATTCCTGGGTCGTCTGCAATACCTTGTCAGGTCGAGACGCATCCTTGACTCCAACCTCATGCCTACCCCTGACCAAGTTGACGTGTCTTCCAGCCACCACCTCCAATGGTTCTCCGAACATCTCAGCTGGGTCGGCCGGTGCAACAGCTTCCTCCTCTGAGGAGGAGAGTGCGGAGGCCATCGGCCCGGCCGTCACCTTCGGGTAGCCGAATCTACCGACGAAGAGTGAGGGAGGACTCGGGCCAGAGAGGACTTCGATTCTGAGAGAAGGCATGGTCGGAAGTTGCCGGCGAACTTCAGCGAGCAGTGGGCAGGGGTCGATGCCGCACATTCCCCGAACGCCGCGGCACTCGATGCATTCCGGGAACATCGGGCCGAGTGTGGGTGTGAGCGTCCATAGCAATACCGCTGTCGGGAGGGGCCGAGGAGTGCGATGTTGAGAGCGCGCATAATGCCGTCCGGCATTACTCTCAAATATGGTTGAAAGTGCCCAAAGCGTTGATGGCAACCGATGAAGACAGCCCTTCTCGTTCCTACGACCGTAATTGGGACGAAATTGAGGGTATGCTCGACCTTGCCGAGGAACGAGCTGCCGAATGGCGGAAGTGGTTCGAGGAGTGCCGCGACAAGTCGGACCGTGAGGGGATGATGGAGGCGGCGCGCAACTTCAAGGCTCTCGATGGCGTTATCAAATGCCTCAAGTGGGTTCTCGGTGAGCAGGGTGTCGAGCATCCGCTCGAGTGAGCCGCTTCGGGTGCAATGCTGTTCTGTGCGTCTCGTATTGAACATTAGCCGTAAGCCAACGTTCATGACGACCAGACGGTTCGCCGGGGCGTTCCCATGTCTGTTGACCTCTCAACCATGCGCCACGGTACCGAATTGCTGAAGCGCGGCTTCGCCAAGATGCAGGAGGGAGGCGTCATCATGGATGTCGTCACGCCGGACCAGGCGCAGATTGCCGAAGACGCCGGTGCTACAGCGGTGATGGCGCTCGAACGAGTCCCATCCGACATCCGAGCAGATGGCGGCGTAGCCCGCATGAGCCACCCCAACCTAATCAACGGAATCATGGAAACCACATCGATCCCCGTCATGGCGAAGGCTCGTATCGGCCACTCTGAGGAAGCCCGGGTCTTGGAGGCCTTGGGAGTCGACATGGTGGACGAGAGCGAAGTTCTGACCCCTGCTGACCCGTTCTACCACATTCCGAAGAGCGATTTCACCATTCCCTTCGTTTGCGGCTGCACAAATCTCGGCGAAGCGGTTCGGAGAATCTACGAAGGTGCCGCGATGATTCGCACCAAGGGTGAGGCTGGGACTGGAAATGTCGTCTGTGCGATTCAACACGCCCGTCTAGTTGCGGAGGAAATCCACTGGATGCAGACTTGCGACGAGGAGGATTTTGAGTTTGCTATCGAGCAGATGGTAGAAGGATTCCGCAAGATGGAATACCTCAGCGAGTTGGCAATTGAACTTCAAAACACTCCGTTCGGAACCATCGAGCAGTGCGAGGAGGGTGTCCGAGAGGTCATCGACGAGGTGAGAAATCTCGGGCGCCTGCCGGTTGTCACCTTCTCGGCGGGTGGGATTGCGACCCCTTCAGATGCGGCACTGCTCATGCAGCAGGAGATGGACGGAATCTTCGTTGGTTCTGGCATCTTCAAGTCGGAGGACCCGGTTACCACAGCAGAGGCAATCGTACTCGCAACACACCACTTCAATGACCCCAACAAGGTCGCAGAAGCATCAGCAATGATGGCTGCCCCTATGCCGGGACTTCAAATCGAGGATTTGGATGTCCGCATGGAAGACCGTGGACATTAGACTTGTAGCCAAAGTCGAGGAGTTTCAATCGTCAGCGAGTACTGGGGAGTCACCCATGGCAGTTGGGAGGTCAGGCGCCTCGTCCTCATTACGGGCAATCCATTCTTCCTCTTCTTCAGGGACATCGGTGTCCGCGAAGATCGCCTCTACGGGGCACTCTGGAATGCAAGCTCCACAGTCGATGCACTCATCAGGGTCAATCACAAGATAGGTACCCGCCTCTTTGAAGCACTCAACCGGGCAGACTGCCACACATTCCTGGTACTTCTTGTCGACACATGCACTGACTACTACGTGGGTCATCTCAATTCCTCACTGCTGACTATCGGGTGCCCCCCACCCTTCTATGAAGTTAACCGATTAACCCCCCGGTCAGCCGTCGAGAAGCCACTCACTCGCAGGTTCGGGCAAGTCGTTCCGCTCCGCCTTCTCCCGAGCTTCTGAAATGAGCCTCAGGGCAACCTCCTCAGGGTTGTCCCCGGGGTAGACTTCCAACTTGATTCGCGCTTTGACGACTTCGGCCGAATCGGATGGTTCGAGTAGTTCGATTCGTCCGGCTGTAAGCGCGTCGAGGCTGAGGCGGAGGTGGAGGATGTTGTTCTCATCGATTCTGTTCGAGGGCGAATTCCGGAGGGCGGTGGCCAAGGAGTCGAGCGCGGCGTTACCCAATCGGGGGACCGCTCTGCGAGCCTTTCCCTTGGAGTCGGCTGAGGCAGTGAGCAGAAACATCGGCGAGCCGTGGAATGAGGGCGTCTTCTCGGCTTCGACGCAGTCTTCCATTCCGAGCAGCCATTCTAGCGCTGACGCGACCCGTTCGATGTCAGCCAGACCACTCGCATTGACGCTGAGGTGGACGGAGTGAACGGGGAGCGCCATGAGCCGTGGCGGGGCATAGTCGTTGAATACATGCCGCCTTCCACTCGCCCTTCGAGTCGTGTGACCCCCGTAGGGGGTGTCGCGGCGTTCAAATACTCGCGGTAGGTCGGCGAGGCGCTGATGGGGTAGCCCCCGTAAGATGGAAGGTGTCCCAAATGGCCAGTAAAGGAGCAGCGCAACGCGCAGCAGCACGAAAGCAGAGAGACAAGTGGAAGGCCAAGCGATGGTACACCATCCGGGCACCACGGCAACCATGGCAGTTCAAAGTCATCGGCGAGACGCTCGGAGAATCCTCCGAACACATCATCGGTAGAATCTACGAGTTGCCCCAAAGCGAGGTCGACGGCGACTTCAGTAAGATGGATGTCAAACTTCGCTTCCGCGTCACCAGCACTGTCGGTAACGACGCCATGACCGAGTACATCGGCCACACAATGCAGAACGACAATGTTCGCAGGCAGATTCGCCGCGAGCGCGGTAAGGTTGACGATACGATTGACTGCGTCACAGTTGACGGCTACTATGTCCGAGTCAAGCCGCTGATCATCACTGGCGGACGGGTGAAGGGCAGCCAGAAGAGCGAGATGCGTCGTTTGACCCGTGACACGATTCTTCAGTTTGCAGCACGCTCAACTTGGGTTGAGGTGCAGCACTCAATGATGTCCGATGTTTTGGAGAAGATGGTTCACGATGTCGTGCGCGACATTCAGCCACCACGAGCAGTAATAATTCGCAAGTCACAATTAATCCAGTCCGGAGTCGAAGTTGACGACGGAATGTCCCTTGAGGAGATTGTCCAGGAGGAGGCGCGCAAGGATGCCGAGTTGAAGGCGAAGAAGGATGCAGCACTCGCTTCAGCCGAGGCCGGCGAAGATGAGGCAGACGAAGCCGACGAAGATGACGCCGGCGACGTACCAGATGTTCTGGCTTCTGTAGAGGCGCGCGACGACTCAGCGGATACCGCAGACTCACCAGACGATGCAGCAGACGACGAAGAGGCACCCGCGGAGGAGGCCGAAGCAGAGGCAGAGGAAGCCCCAGCAGAGGAAGCCCCGGCAGAGGAAGCTGCGGACGAGGACCTTTCAGCACTCAAGGTGCCCGAGTTGAAGGAGCGACTCAAGGCGGCAGGACTCCCGGTGTCCGGGAAGAAGGCCGACCTAATCGCCCGACTGAGCGAGTGAGGTGAGTTGGATGCAGCGTATCGCCGTCATCGGCGGTACCGGCATGAAGCAGTTGGTCGCGGAGGCCGACTTCGGTGACTCCGGGTTCACGGTAAGCCAGGTTGACTCACTCATCAGCGAGAACGAGTATGGTGAAGTCCCAATCGAAGTGATGGTTCTCAGCCGACAGGGTGGCTCCGATGAGTGCAGAATCTTCGTCATCCACAGGCACCACGGTGATGGCAAGACTACGCCACCGCATCTGGTCAACTACCATGCAATCGTGCGCGCTGCGGCAGACTGCCGCCCAGAGGTGATTCTGAGCGTTCAGTCAGTCGGTGGAATCGACCCCCATTTCCCGCCGGGAATCGTCGGGATGGCCGAGCACACCATGGATTTCAGCGGCGGGCCAATCACCTTCTCCTCAGATGATGCTCACCATGTTGACATGACCCACCACTACCCCGAGGGACTCCGGGGCCTCTTACGCCCGATTCTAGCTGCTCAATCAGACGATGAGTTGTGCCTCGACCATGTCGTCGCACACATGACGGGGCCGCAGTTTGAGACCCCGGCTGAGGTCGAAGCACTCCACCGGCTCGGGGCGACCGCGGTCAGCATGACCATCTCACCCGAGGCCAAGTTGGTAGGGGAACTTGGCATTCCTCATGTCGGATTGATCGCCTCCTCAAACTGGGCCGCAGGCAAGACCCCGGGTGACCCGGACTCAGAGATCGACCACCTTTCGGTTGAAGCGAAGGCTGCTGACATGCGCGGCACGATTTGGCAGTGCATCACCGCACTTCTAGAGAACTAAGAACATCTCCTTGAGGCGTTCCTCCCGTGAACTTTCTCGAGGTTTGGAGCGCGAATGGTTCATCGGCCCGCGCCTGCGCGTTGGGTACATGAGTGGCAGAGCGAAAGATGTGAACGAGTGGATGGCGCATCCGAATCAGGAGGGGCTGGAGGAGACCGGCTCACCGGACGGCTCGTGGGCGACGATGATGTGCAGGGTGGCCAAGTTCCACCACAAGCACGACTTCGCACACCCCGACAACAACGGCCATGACATGGGCTATAGACTCGCACTGATGATTGAGGAGTTGGGTGAGTTGTCGGCGGCAATTACCAAGCGAAAGCCGGCCGAGGAGGCCGCCGAGGAACTCGCTGATGTTTTCATCCTGACTTTGGGAAATGCGTTGGCGATGGAGGT